>CAKUCE010000138.1 GCA_934643535.1 uncultured Clostridia bacterium
GCCGGGCCCCAGTACAGATGACGCAGGCGGCCGTCGGCTGCAATGCCGAAGGCGTAGGACATTTCCGGCGTGGACAGATGGAAAAACCGGTGCTGTGTATCAAATTGAATATGCATAAGAGGTCCTCCTTGCATTTTTTCCCATTATATCAGGGAAATTTCCGGCCAAACAAGGCACAGATTATGCGAAAAGAAACGGATTTTTTGCCAAAATGAAACTTGGATAAAAGCGACGTTTCCTTTTCAGTTCACCGTCTGCCACAGGTTTTTCAGGGGAACCGGCTGGCCCTCTGGCTGTTCCTGCCCGTCCAGAAGAGGATACATCCGCTCAGCAAAGCGGCGGAAGGCTTCGGCCGCCAGCGGATAGGGCCGGTTGCACACGTCGATCAGGCCGATCTGATAGCATTCGCCGTCGAAACGGCCCAGATAGGGCTGGTCGCTGTATTCAAAATAATGAATACCTGTCAGGTGAGGCTCCTGTGTGCTTTGCTCCAGATAATACCGAAGCGCCTGCGCCCGCTGGACCTGCGTGTCCGTATGGTACAGTCCCCAGGAATCCAGCCCGCTTTCCATAGCGCCGATGTGCCACTCGCCCACGACCATGGGCAGCTCCGCGCCTTTGGCCATCTGAGCGGCAGCGGTAGCGGGCTCTGCACCGTAGCAGTTGAAGGAGAACACGTCGAAATAGTTCAGCGGCCCGCAGAGAGTCTTTTCGGAAGCATGGCTGTAGCGCATGCCCAGATTCAGGTGATGAGGATCTTCCGCCCGCAGCGCATCGCTGATGACGCGGCCGTAGCGTTCCACCAGAATGCCGTGGAAGGCTTCCAGATCCTTTCGGGCAGTCTCCGTCCATTTGTCCCGGCGCAGGGGAGAAAGCAGAGCGTCAAAGTCGGAAAGCTCCGTCGCCCAAGCGGCGTTCAGGGCTTCTACCGTGCCGTATTGCCGCTTCAGATGACCGGCAAAAGCCTGCCTGGAGGCGCGGCAGCCGTCAGAAGCCAGCAGCCGTTCCGCCAGATTGACGTTTTCGTGCATCAGCCATTCCGGCTCGTTGGTGACGAAATAGCCGATCAGCAGCGGGTCATCCCGATAGGCGCGTAATTCCTGCCGGGCCATTTCGGCGGTGAGCCGCTCGTATTCCGGGCTGAATACGTCGGGGAAATCCCGGAAAATGCGCTCGTCCGTCAGCGGGAAAAACTTGAAGGTAATGACATAGGGCATCTGGGCCTTGCGCAGAAATTCCGCCGTGGGTTCATCGCCGTAGTCGTTCACGCCAACGCCCAGCGTATTCACGCCCCAGGAGCGCATCCGGGCGGTGTTGAGGGTGATCCACGCGTCCAGCCAGCCCTCTCCGAAGACCCGCATCATATTGGCCCGGGGAAAGTTGACCAATTCCCGGCTTCTGGCGTTTTCCATACCGTTACGGACCACATACTGAGGGATCTGATCGCCCGTGGTCCATGCCCGGGCGAAAAGCCCTTCTCTGGGCGGAAGCCACTGGTGCAGGCTGTCCAGATGGTCGGCCATGCCGTAAATGCCGGTGCGGTTGCCGTAGCACATGCCATTGGAGAAAAAGGCGTATCCGTCCGGATCGGCCAGCCACCAGCGCCGCCCGTCGTGAACCGTGTGGAACCAGCCGGTTTGGTCAAAGCGTTTCTTCAGCCAGCCGCCATACCGGGACCAGCCCTCGGGATAATGATTGTGGGCCCTGGCCCATTCCAGCTCTTTTTTCAGATAAGCGTCCAGCTCCTCCAGACTGCCCGTCTTTCCGGGCCACATGCCCTCGGCGCGCTGCCCCAGCGCGTCCACCAGCGGACGGCCCTCCACGTCCTGCGGCTGCCAGCCGGTGACGAATTCTACCGACGAAAGCTGGACAGAGCGCAGGGAAGGCTCCCGCAGGAGGAGCCGGAAAGACTGCACCTCGCCGGCCTGAATGGGACGTCCATTGACGCCGCCCTTGAACACACCGGGCCACGGCGGAAGAAAGGCCATGTCCGCCGCCAGCGCACGCCGGTCGATGGGGAAGGGGATCTGCACCCGGCACCCGGGCAGAATGCGGTAATGAAGGGACAGAAGCGGCTCCTCCTCGCCGGATGCGCAGAATTCCAGATGAACCTCGATCTGGTGGTCGGCTTCGGCCCGCAGGGTCACGACGGCGGTCTCCTGCCGCTGCCAGTCCTCCGGCAGGGCGGCGGACAGCAGCAGCTCGTGGTTCTCAGGCGCGAGGCCGTCCTTCTGCCGCAGACCCGTCAGCAGCGTCAAATCAGAATCCCGTAAACACAGTCCCATATTGCATGCTCCTTTATCATTCCGATCAAATCGTTTCGGCTTTCCGCAGGGGACGAAAGTTGCATTCATTATATACGGCGGTTTTGAGGAACGCAATGCCGCAGTACGGACAAAAATAGCTGATTTTGGACATGACCGTTCTTTTTCCCAAAAGCGTTATTCCTGACGTAAACTGCGCATTTACGCGGCACCAAAAACGGTTTACCATAAAAACACAAACGAGAAAGGAGGAAGAAAGAAATCTCCATTTTATCTTTTTTCAAAAAATGGGAAGAAACGGCACGGGGGGATCGTTGAATCAGACAGACGGCTTTGAAAGCCGCCCGGAGGAGGGGTGTACCGATGAAGAAACTGCTGAGTCTCCTGCTGATGCTGAGCCTGCTGGCGCTGTGTATTCCGGCGTCGGCTGCGGCGGCTTCCCGGCAGAAGGCGTATGTGGACGGCGGCTCGGCGGACCGGGTTCATTTGCGGATGAAGCCTGCGGCGGACGCCCGCTCGCTGGGACTGTATTTTACGGGCACGGAGGTGGAATGCTGGTCGGATCCCAGCGAAACCTGGGTGCATGTCTCCATCGGCGCGGAGGACGGTTATATGATGTCCAAGTATCTGTCGCTGGAAGAGGTGTCCCCCCGTCAGCCGGTGGGCGTTGCCCACACCGATTCCTGGCTGAACCTGCGTAAGCTGCCCACCAAGGATTCCCAGCGCCTGGCCACCCTGCGCGAGGGCGATACCGTTACCGTGTTGGGAGAGACAGCCTACAGCTGGTACTACATCAACGCTGGCGGCGTGTACGGTTATGTATACGAGCGCTATCTGGAGCTGAACGACTCAAGCGGCGAATCTTCCGCCCTGCCCCCTTCCGGGGACGAGCTGCCCCTGCTGCGCGCCGTGCTGGAAAACCGGCTGGCCATGCGCCTGAACGGAGGGGAAATGCTGCTGTCCCAGTTCATGGAGCAGAGCGACATGCCGCTGGAGCTGCCCCGGCTGGCCGTTCTGGATCTGGACGGCGACGGTCAGATGGAGGCTGTCGTAAAGGAATACACCCGAGGAACGGAATATACGGAGCTTGGCTCTCTGGTGCTAGACGTACAGCAGGGCACGGTTTATGCCTACGACCTGTCCATCCGGGCGCTGAACGAACTGAAGGCGGACGGCACCTTTACCTATTCCAGCGGCGCGGCGGACAACGGCGTCGCATCCCTGAAGCCGGAGGAAGACAGCGCTCCCTATCAGATTCTGGCGGAAAGCCGCATGGACAGCGCGGGGGGCATTTCCTACACGGTGAACGGCCTGACGGTTTCCGGCACCGAGTACAGCGCCGCGCTGGAGCAGCAGACCCGCAAGCCCGAGGCCGTCTGGTACGAGTGGAACGAAACCAATTTCAATCTGCTCTTCGGCTCCGTAACCGCCCGGACGATGGGGGAGTCGTAACGCGGCGAATGTCGAGACTTTTGAGCTGTTTTTATGAGTAGATGAATCCACCTGTTGGAATTTTGTTCCAGACAGGTGGATTTTGTTCTCCTATGGCTTTTGATTCTAATAAGAATGATGGATGAGAGATAAATGAAACTCAAGAGGCAGATAGATCATTCCCAATAGATGGAACCCCAAAATCTAATATACTCGCCTGTGTTGGTCAATCCGTTTTTTCGATTGTCATTCAAAACCGTTCTTTTGACAGCTTGTACTTGATTGCCTCGGTTGCCTTCAATTGTACTGAAAGTGATGCTGCCATCTGAATTTTCGGTTATGGCGGTAAGAATGGCGACGTGCGTTGTCGCAGAAGCTTTTTGGGCCGCCGCTGCCTCATACGAATCATATGTTCCTGCGGTGGTTGAACCAAAGAACAGCAGGTCACCCCGTTTGGGAGAGGCGGCTCCGTCGGCATAGGATTTCCAACTGTAGCTGCGGCTTATCTTTAAGTTATTGAATTCCTTAATCGTAAGGTTTTTGTAGGCACTGGCTCCGCGACCGGGCAGTTGGAAAGCCCCGGGGCCAGGTCCGGCACCGGTCGAATTGGGAAGGACAGATGTGCTGATGCCGGCCGCACGGGCACACCAGCTAACAAAATATGCACACCAGGCTTGATCTTTAATGGAAGCGGATGGCGAAATGAGCTTTTCGTAGTTTGCTTGGTAAGTACTGGCGTTGCCCGCATAAGCATACAAATATTCAGTAAAATTGTCTCCCCCAGTGCTTTCTCCGCTCAATGCTGAAAAATCACAATAGCTATTTGAATTAGGAATGTTTCCTTCATGATACCCTTCCTGCGAAGTGGCTACCTCAATAAAACGCTCGCAGGGGTCAGTGATATTTACTTTACATAGTTTTTCATAGAAACGGCTGATTTCGTATTCGGCAGATTTCCAGGCAAGATGGATAGAAGAGCTTTGGGGGACATAAGGTGCTTTGACCGTAAAATTGAGCGATTTGGAAATACTGCCTCCTTTACCGCTGACCGTCATGGTAACAGCATAACTCCTGGGATTGGTGTTTGCAGCTATGTAAAAATAACAGGTAAAGGAAGTGCTGCTATAATTGTTACCATTCACGGCGAAGTCTGATGTTCCGAAATTCCATAAGGATTTGAAGCCCTGCTTTTGAGAGCTGTAGTTTCTGTCGTATGCTTCTTCTACCTCCAAACTGTTAAATTCAAAGGAAAAAGTATCCGCATTAGTGGCTGAAAAGCTGATGCCGATACAGCCTCTCCCGGAATTACTAACAGTAGTCCGATTCAGTGATAGCGAAAGAGTAGGCGCAGCCTCCGATGACGTTCCCGGAATGGTTTGAGTAATCGTATAGGCTTTGATCTCGCCGCCTACCCGGACGGTCAGCGTGGCGGAAGAGGTAGAGCCAGCATTGGGGGTCTTCACGATTTGAATCCGAAGCTTCAGGGTTTCGCCTGCTGCGCCGGAAGCGCTGGCAGCATTGTGAATCGTTGCGGAGTCGGCGTCTGTAGCTACAAATTTCACAAAATTGTTGTCGGAAAGCGTGGCAGTCCAGCTTGTATTGGAAGTGACGGACAGCGTGCTGAAATCACCGGCTGTAGCCGCCGACGATAACGTCAGCGTATTTCCGGACAGTTGGCTGTGGGTCATGCTGAAACTGACCGTTTGTGATGCATAAGCCTCATAGGCTTCCTGCGCGTAACGGACGCGAAGCTGTTTGGCGGTGCTGGATTGGTCTTTGGGTCCTTCGAAATCGGTCATGAAGACCTCAGCTACCTCTTTCAGGGTGGTTAAATTTTTAAGGTACTTTTCAAAGGTGGTGCCTCCGATCACCATATTTTGAAGTTCCCAGTGCAAATAGGACATCTGTACGTCGAAACTCCATACGGAATCATCACCGGCATGATTCAAAAGCCGCTGTTTTCTGGAAGAGACCGTCCACTGGCATAGACCGAAACCGACTTCATCATCCACTTTGAAAACATAATCGCTGCGGTTGTCGACTCCTGGATAACCATAGTCGTTTTGGGCATTATAGGGACAATACGCACTTTCCGCGCGGATATTTCCCATGATGCCAGCAGCCTGAACGTCGCTGAACCCCCAGCTTTTCAGCTCGCTCCAGATAGCAGAGGCAAAGTTTAGCTTGCTTCCGCTGGGTAAATTGCCGGATTGATTGTTGATAAGTTTCAGGCCGAAAACCGTCCATGCATCCGCCGTACCGGTTGTATTCCCGCTGCTGTAGGCCCCGACGGCAATCTTCAGGTAAGAGCCAAGCTGCAGATCGGACAGCTGGAACGGCAAGCTGGTTCGGGTGGTGTCATCATCGTACAGGATTTTGACCATTTGAGCGCTGTTTTTCTGATTGGCTGCTTCTTCGGAGGAACCAAACAAAGGTGTTTCGTTCAAGATGATAGCTGTCACATGATACTTGGAAGCGTTTGCGGAAGTGAATTCCAGATTAAATCCGCCAAGGCCGCGATTATAGTCTGCGATCTCCTGGGAGTGGTAGCTTTGAGCCGTTGCGGAGTTGCTGACCTCGGGCTCACTGGCGGGGAGAGGATTGTTCCCACCGCCGCCAGTTACGGTTGGTTCAGGATCCGGAAGGGGATTGTGCGTGGGATTCGTGGTCGGAACGTCCGAGGGTGGCGGGGGCGGCGTGGAACCGCCGGGCGTCGGAGTTGGCGACGTTCCTATGGAAATAAAGGGGAGGCTGCGGCGGTCGGCGTAGGATTCCGCATAAGAACCGGAAATGCCGTAAATGGTTACATTGGAACTGCCCGTGAAGGCGTTATCCGAAATGAAACGAACCGTTGAAGGAATGTCGATTCGAATAAGCTTCTTGCAATAGGCAAAAGCCCTTGCGCCGATGGAGATCGTTCCATCAGGAACGAGAACAGAGGAAAAGGCACCGTTAATGAAGGCTTCCTGCTCGATCGATTCAAGGCCCGCAGGCAGCGTGATCGAAGCGCCGGACAGCGTCTGTTCCTGCTCCCACACAGCGTACAGCGTGATATCGGCGTTGGTCGTATAGGCTGCGCCGCTGGCATATTCGGCCGCTGCAGCCGTGCTGCTGGCGGCCCAGCCTTTGAAGATATAGCCGGTTCGAGTGGGCTGAACGCTGCTCAGCGTCAGTGCTGCATTATACGATTTTGTCTGAGAAACAGGAGCGCCGATACCGCCGTTGGCATTATAGCTGATCGTATAGGTGACCGGCTCCCAGATGGCATAGAGGAGCAGATCGGCATTATCGGTGTAAGAGGCTCCGCTGCTATATTGAGGAATTGTAGCGGTTTTGCTGACGGACCATCCCAGAAAGGTATATCCGGGCCTTGTCGGAATGACCGTGCTGAGCGTCAGCGCTACGTCTTTCTCTTTGGTTTGAGAAGCGGGCGCTCCACTGCCTCCATTGGCGTTATAGGCAACCTCGTAGGTAGTGGAAAGCGTAGTAAAGTTTTTGGCGGTCGTATATTCTTCTCCAACGTCATTGACAGCGTAAGCACGATAGTAGTATTTTTCTCCCGAATCCAGTCCGGAAACCGTCAGGGTTTTCGTTCCTTTTCCGGTGGAGCCCAGACTGTATTGAGTCATCCGGCTTTTGGTTGAGCTGGTTCCAATGTAGAAGCCGTGGTCGGAAATGGAATAGCCATAGTCCAGATTGATCGTCATTTGCAAGGTGGCTCCGCTTTCGGTGATGGCGGAGGCGGTGCCGTTGGTGATGTCCGGCTCGTGCGCTACATAAATGTAGATAATACCGGTTGCAAAAGCACCGGTGGCAGGCATTGAGTCGGAGTCAACAGCGCCGACCCATAGCTTGTACTGACCTTTTTCATCGGGAAGATAGTTGGAAATTTTTAGACTGGTGCTGGTAGTCCATTTGTTTTGCAATACCAGTGTGTTTGTGGACATGTTCCGGATGGAGACGTAATATCCGGCAGCGCCGCTGACGGCGCGCCATTTCATGGTAATAGCGTCATCCCACGAAAAAAGCTCCCATTCGTCCGGGGAAGTGATCGTTATTTCATCAGATGCGTGAGCTGATGAACAGAAAAACGGAGAGATGAAAATAATTCCAAGAATCAAAAAGCCCAGACAGCATCTACGCACAGCTTTCATCATGAAGGTCCTCCTCAATGTGTATCGACTGGCACATGAAAACGAAACACGATTCATCAAACTGACAAATCACATTATATTTATTATAGCATGTTTTTTCCCTATGGCAATATAATGCACAAGTTTAGAGAAAATTTTCCCTTTTATGGGAAAAACCATACTAAACGAAAAGCTCTAACCCTCAGCCCGGTATAGCCGCATTGCGTAAAAGAATATGGATATTTCAAAGCGTTTAGATGATTTCATGCTTTGGAGGGGGGGATGCTGGAGGATGCGCATTCTTTCTTGATCAGGATATGGATGATGAGAAAATCTATCAAGAATATCACCGTCTGCCGAGTGACCGTCCGCGCGGCTTCGGAAAACCGCCTTCCGTGCTTTACAAACAAGGGGAACGGCGCTATAATCAAAGTACGGGATGAAGTTCTCCCGAGGGCAACCTGAACCGCTTTTTCAAAGCTGATGACTTCTGTGACGAATGGTTCGCAGAAGGGC
>CAKUCE010000139.1 GCA_934643535.1 uncultured Clostridia bacterium
GGGGTACTACCCCTTGCGCGAGCCGGGGCACCTGTTGTGCCACGGCGGTAAAACCCCGGCCAAGCTTCATGTCTCCCTACGCCCCTGCGCGCCAGCGGCGCGCAGTCCGGAAGCGGACTCAGTCCGCAACGACGGTGATGTCGGAGCCAAACCATTTTTCGGAGATGGCGGCCAGAGAACCGTCGGCCTTCATTTCCTTCAGAATGTCCTGCACCTTGTCCCGAAGGGCCAGATCGTCCTTGCGGAAGCCGATGCCGTAGTTGTCGTCTTCGAGCGCGAAAGCGGCCTTCAGGTTTTCGGCGCCCATGGAGTTGATGCGGAAGTCGCCCACCACCAGATCCATGATGACCGCATCCACGCCGCCCTGCTGCAGATCCATCAGCGCGGTCAGGTAGTCTTCAAAACCGGGCATGTCGGCGAAGGTGGCCTTCACGTCGGCGTAGTCGTCGCTGAGCAGAAGCTCTTCGGCGTAGCTGCCGTTCTGCACGGCCACGCTCTTGCCAGCCAAGTCCGCCAGAGAGGTGACGTCTGAATCATCCTTGACGTAGCATACGATCTGGTTGTTCAGGTAGGGGAAGGTCATGGCCATGCTTTCTTCCCGCTCGGGGGTGATGGACATGCCGTTCCAGATGCAGTCGATGTTGCCGGAGGAAAGCTCCAGCTCCTTGGCTTCCCAACTGATGGGCTGCGCGATGAATTCGACGCCCAGCTTTTCAGCTACGGCCCGGGCCACGTCAATGTCGAAACCGACGATGTCATTGTTCTCGTCCCGGTAACCCATAGGGGGAAAACTGTCGTCCAGACCGATAATAAAGGTTCCCTTGTCCAGAATGGCCTGCAGGGAATTGTCCTCAGCCATAGCGGCGGAAAGGGTCAGGATCATTGCCAGGGCCAGCATAGCGGCAAAAACTTTCTTCAACAGCATCATCGTTCATTACTCCTTTCGTCGTTATCGCTTTAGTGCGTTAACGTGGTGACATAATAACACGACAAAGTGCGACTGTCAACTGTTTTTTTGAAAAAAAGCAGAAAAGTTTTGAAAGACGAAATTCTGCTCCGGCTATTGATACATTGGCCTGTTCCAGCGTATAATAAAGGGTATGCGTATGGCGTTTCCGGCCCGACCGGAGAAGCCTGCAAGCAGCGGGCCGTCTTTCCCCGGACGGAAGCGGGCCGCAACAGGCGAGGAGAGACACCACCTATGAGCACACCACACATCCGGGATTATCAGGGAAAGCATATCCACATGATCGGCATCGGAGGTTCCAGCATGAGCGGTCTGGCCCAGATGCTGCTGGAAAAGGGATACCGGCTGACCGGCTCGGACAATCTGGAGACCTACGCCACTCGGCATCTGCGGGATGATCTGCACATTCCGGTGACCATCGGCCACAAGGCGGAGAATGTCCATGGCGCCGATCTGGTGGTCTACACCGTGGCCATCCTGCCCGATAACCCGGAGCGGGTGGAAACGCGCCGGCTGGGCATTCCGGCTATCGAACGGGCCACGCTGCTGGGCCAGCTGATGGAGGGCTACGAGACCGCCATCGGCGTGTGCGGCACCCACGGAAAGACCTCCACTACGTCCATGCTCAGTCAGGTGCTGATGGAGTGCGGCAAGGATCCCACCATTCATATCGGCGGCAATCTGGACTTTATCGGCGGAAGCACCCGCATCGGCAAAAGCCATACTTTTTTGGCCGAGGCCTGCGAGTTCAACGCCAGCTTCCTCCACCTGCGGCCTACGGTGGCGGTGATCACAAATATTGAGGAAGATCATCTGGATTTCTATAAGGACATCGACGATATTCAGCAGACCTTCGGCAAGTTTCTGGCCCTGCTGCCGGAAAAAGACGGTCTGGCCGTTGGCAACGGCGACGACCCCCGGGTGGTTGAGGAGCTGGAAAAGCTGCATTGCCGTCACTATACCTTCGGCTTTGGCGAGGCTTGCGACTATCGGCCCGCCAACCTGCGCTACAGCGAGCTGGGCTGCGGAGAGTATGACCTCTCCTTTCGGGGCGAGGAGCTGGGCCATGTGAAATTGAAGGTGGCCGGTTTCTTTCAGGTGGCCAATTCGCTGGCGGCGCTGGGCTGCGCTCATCAACTGGGGGCGGATATGGCGATCGCCTGCCGGGCGCTGGACGAGTTTGCAGGCGCGCACCGCCGCTTTGAGCTGACCGGCGTGGTGGAGGAAGTCAGACTGTATCACGACTACGGCCACAATCCCACCGAAATGCGCAACGCCCTGAGCGTGGCGGCCATGCAGCCGCACAACCGCCTCTGGGCGGTGATGCAGCCCCATACCTACAGCCGGGTGAAGCGGCTGTTCAAGGACTATCTCACCTGCACCAAAGCGGCGGATATTACCCTGGTGACGGACATCTATGCCGCCCGGGAGAAAGACCCCGGCGACATCAAGGCGGAGATGGTGGTGGAAGGCATGCGGGAGAACGGCGTCAACGCCATTCATACCCCCTCCTTCGACGATACGGAAAAATACCTGCGGGAGCACTGGCAGCCTGGCGATCTGGTGCTGACCATGGGCTGCGGCAACATCAACCAGCTCAACGATCAGATTGCCGAGCACGAAAAGTCCAAAGAAACAAAATAAAGGGGAAAAGAAATGCTTCAGTTAAACGACATCAGCCTTCAGTTTGCGGGAGACCTTCTGTACAAGCACGTGGATCTGCTCTTCCAGCCGGATCACTGCTACGGCATCATCGGGGCCAACGGCGCGGGCAAATCCACCCTGCTGCGGATCATCTCCGGCGAACTGCCGCCTACCACCGGCACGGTGACGATCCAGAAGGAAGACCGCATGTCCGTGCTGGAACAGAACCACTTCAAGTACGACGAATATTCCGTGATGGATACGGTCATCATGGGCAACCGGCGGCTGTACGACATCATGAAGGAAAAAGACGCCCTTTATATGAAGCCGGACTTCAGCGACGAGGACGGCGAGCGGGCTGCGGTGCTGGAAGGCGAATTTGCCGAAATGAACGGCTGGGATGCGGAGACGGAAGCGGCGCAGCTTCTCAACGGCATCGGCATTCCCACGGAGCTGCATCAGGCACAGATGAGCGCGCTGGACGGCCGCCAGAAGGTGAAGGTCCTGCTGGCGCAGGCGCTGTTCGGTCATCCGTCCATCATCCTGCTGGACGAGCCGACCAACGGTCTGGACGTGGAAAGCACCGAGTGGCTGGAAGATTTTCTGGTGGACTGCAGCGCCATCGTCATCGTGGTCAGCCACGACCGCCACTTCCTGAATGCGGTCTGCACCAATATTGTGGACGTGGATCATGAGACCTGCAAAATGTACGCAGGCAACTATGACTTCTGGTATGACTCCAGCCAGCTGTTTCAGCAACTGATGCGTCAGCAGAACAAGAAGCGGGAAGAAAAGATCCGCGACCTGCAGGAGTTCATCCGCCGTTTTGCCGCCAACAAGTCCAAGAGCCGTCAGGCCACCAGCCGCAAGAAGGTACTGGACTCCATGCAGATCGAGCAGATGCCAGCCTCCAGCCGGAAGTATCCCTTCGTGGGCTTCGAGCCGGAGCGGGAAGCCGGCAAGGACATCCTGACCGTGGAAAACCTGTCCAAGACCGTAGACGGCGTGAAGGTGCTGGATAACGTGACCTTTACCGTGCGCAAGGGCGACAAGATCGCCTTTGTGGGCGACAATGAAGCGGGCGCGACGGCGCTGTTCCGCATTCTGGTGGGAGAGATCGAGCCGGACGAGGGCAGCTTCAAGTGGGGCGTGACCATCAGCCAGAGCTATTTCCCCAAGGATAATACCGCCTATTTCGAAAACTTCGACGGCAGCCTGATCGACTGGCTGCGGCAGTATTCCTCCGACCAGACCGAGACGTATCTGCGCGGTTTTCTGGGCCGGATGCTGTTCAGCGGCGACGAAGTATACAAGCCCGCCAAGGTGCTGTCCGGCGGCGAGAAGGTGCGCTGCATGCTCAGCCGCCTGATGATGAGCAAGGCCAACGCGCTCATTCTGGATCAGCCCACCGACCATCTGGATCTGGAAAGCATCACCGCCCTGTCCAACGGCCTGCAGGCTTATCCGGGCAATCTGTTCTTCGCCAGCCACGACCATCAGTTCATTGATGAGATCGCCAACCGGATCATCGAGTTCCCGCTGGGCAAGGAAGGCTGTCTGGACTACGCGGGCGGCTTCGAGGAATATCTGGAATGGAAGAGGAGCCGGGTATGATCAAGCTCAAACCGGGTATTTACCGGCATTTCAAGGGAAACGAGTATCGTCTTCTTTATACGGCCAGACACTCCGAAACGCTGGAGGATATGGTGGTCTATCAGGCGTTATACGGCGAGCGCGGCATTTGGGTTCGCCCCGCCGCCATGTGGTCGGAGGAAGTGGAGAGGGACGGCTATCGCGGCCCCCGCTTCCAGTGGATTCGGGAGGAAGAATGACTCTGACCGCCGCAGCAGTTTCTTTGCTGCGGCGGTTTTTGAGATTCTGATGCAAAAAAGGGAGGGTTCGTTTCAATGATCTTCTGCTTTTCAGGGACGGGTAACAGCCGGTACATTGCCCAGCGGATCGCGGAAGCCCTGCAGGATCAGGTCATCGACCTGAACGCCAAAATCAAGGCGGGGGACCATACCCCCATCCGAACAGGCCGTGACGTGATCGTGGTTACGCCAACGTATGCATGGCGTATTCCGCGAATCGTGGCTGACTGGCTTGGCAGGACGGAGCTGACCGGCGCGGAACGTATCTGGTTTGTGATGGACTGCGGCAGTGAGATCGGAAACGCGGCAAAGTACAACCGGCAGCTTGCCGGGCAGAAAAAGCTGCGCTGCATGGGAACGGCGCAGATTGTCATGCCGGAGAACTATATCGCCATGTTTGGCGTGCCGCAGGCAGAGGAAGCCCGGAAGATCGTGGAAAAAGCAGAGCCGGATATTGCGGACGTTATCGCGCGTCTGAAACAGGGTCAGTCTTTTTCTGCACCCCGAAACCGTTTCTATGATCGCCTCATGAGCGGCCCGGTCAATCCGGTTTTCTACCGTTTCATCGTGAAAGCCAGTGCGTTTCGTGCCGGCGATTCCTGCACCGGATGCGGGCAATGCGCCCGAAAATGCCCGATGAACAACATTCGGCTCGAAAACGGCAAACCCATATGGGGAGAGAAATGTACCCATTGCATGGCCTGCATCTGTTATTGCCCGGCGGAAGCCATCGAATATGGAAAAAAGAGCGTTGGGAAACCGCGTTATCAGTTTGAAAAATTGCACATTGGATAGTCGGGGCAGTTTTCGCCTGCTTTCAGGAGCAGGCTGTAAAGCGTATAGGGAGAAAAAGCTGGCGTTTTTTTGTGCAAAGACGTAAGTGAATATTATTTTCATAAAGAAAATGGGGAGTGGCCGGACGTGCTGAAATGAACCGCTTCAGTCGGCTGGCGCTGATACAGCCTTTTGTGCAGCTTTCTTTGCAAACAGAAACGCCTGTCCGGCACAAAGCTCCGAGCAGACGTTTTAATTTAGAAACAGAATGCCAACACCGTGCGGAAGCGGTTACTGACCGACCGTCGTGCTTCCTCCATTTTCCGAGAACCCCAGCAGCGCGTCCAGATTGCTGCCGCCTGCCTGCGCCAGCGTCCGGAACACCTTTTTCAGCACGAGCTGATCCTGTTCGGGCACTTTTTTCAGCGTTTCCCGAACGGCTCCGAAGTTTTTCAAAAGTCCCACGGGGATCTCTTTCACCCGCTGCGCGCCCGTAGCCGCTACCAGTTCGAAGAGGGTTTCCACCATCACCTGGCGCTCTTCCGGCGTACACTGGGCCAGAAAATCATGAAGGGTCCGGTCGGCGTAGCGGCCGGAGCGGGTCAGGCTGGACCGGGTCTGGAAACGTGGCCCCCGAATATGCCACAGGAAAGGATTGTGCTGCAGAATCCCCATGCCGTCGCTGTCCACGATGGTATATTCATCGTGGTAGTCCAGCAGCATCCCCACAATGGAGGATTCGGGCACGAAGGAGTGGATCCGGGAGGACATTTCATCGTACTCTGGGCTTTCGGCAGTCTGATCGTCCAGACCGGGGCCGTCGAAGCTGTACACCCCCTGAATTTTGGCCCGGACGGAGGCGTTTCCGCGAACGGCGGCATACAGAGCCAGATTGCCGCCCTTGGAGTGGCCGCAGGTGTAGAGTCGTTCATAGCGCTGGGCGGCTTCCGTCAGAAATTCCACCGCGTCGGTCTGAGCGGGCACAGGCGATTCGAACCCCATGTTAAAGTCCTCTTTCCACCCCACCACGGTGGAATCGGTGCCGCGAAAGGCCGCTACGACCGTGGTTCCGTCCAGCTGGAACAGGGTGGCGGAAAACTGCTTCTCTCCGGCAGGGTCGAAATGATAGGCAAAGGCCTGCACCTGTACTCCGCCGAAGCGTTCGCTTTCCGAAGCGGCTTTCCACAGCTGGCAGCGCTGCTTTTCGGAGTCGTTGCGGAACGCCGCGTCCGGCGGGTACAGCTCCTCCGTCAGCTGGGCCAGCGTACTGGAAACAAACACGCCCTGCAGCCGTTCCATAGGGCAATAGGACAGGGTGGCAAGGATCAACAGGTCGATCGCATTGAGCGGGTCGCTTTCAAAGCTCAGGTCGCCGCGCCAGTCCAGATAGTCAAACATGGAACAACCCTCCTGCTTTTTTGACGTACAAAAGTCTTTTCCCCTGTTATTATAGCGGAAAAAACAGGGAATTTGCAACGGCTGAGCCGGCCTGTCAAAAGAGAAAAATAGTTTTTTCGAAAAGTCTTTGCATTTCTCCACGGGTCATGGTATAATGCGTGTGTTGCCCCAGGTAGGGTCATGCGGTACAGGTTCCTTTCCCGGTTGTTCGGAAGCTGGAAACCCAAGACGCAGGTTACTTCACCCAACGGCAAACAGAACATACCAAATTTGGAGGGAACCAACAATGTTTGAAGACAAGACGCTGGTATGCCGCGATTGTGGCAAGGAATTCGTGTTCACCGCTTCTGAACAGCAGTTCTTCGCTGACAAGGGCTTCCAGAACGATCCCACCCGCTGCCACGAGTGCCGCGTTGCTCGCCGTAACCGCGAGAACCCCAATCGTGCTGAGCGCCAGATGTACGAAGTGATCTGCGACGGCTGCGGCTGCACCACTCAGGTGCCCTTCCAGCCCAAGGGCGATCGCCCCGTGTATTGCCGCGAGTGCTTCGAGCGCAATCGCAATCAGCAGTACTAAGAGCTGAAACCGAAGACCGTTCCGGAAGGAACGGTCTTTTTTGTATGCTTCTTCCGGCCCGGCGAATGGGCATTGTGCCTTTCCGGGCAACATGTTATAATGAAGAAAAGATGTCGGATTTGAAGGAGGAGCATTTCATGGCAGAGGCGATTCGGGGGAGCTTTCGTTCCGTCACTGGGCAGGAACTGGAAAAACGGCTGTGGCCGGCGGAGGGCGAAGCCAAAGCAGTGGTGCAGTTCGTCCACGGCATGGCGGAGCATATCGACCGCTACGACGCGCCCGCCAAGGCGCTGAATCAGGCCGGTTTCATCGTCGTGGGCCACACCCATCTGGGCCATGGCCAGAACGCTGCGGTGAAGGGCTATTTTGCCGAAAAGGATGGCTGGGATGCGCTGATCGAAGACACTCACACTCTGCGCCAGGAGACGCAGGCTCAGTACCCGGATCTGCCTTATTTTTTGTTGGGACACAGCATGGGCAGCTTCGTGGCCCGCACTTACTGCCTGAAGTATGAAGCGGGGCTGGCTGGGGCGATCTTCAGCGGTACCGGCCATTTCGGAAAGGGCATCGTCGCGGCGGGAAGCGTCATTGCCGCCATCCAGTGCTTTTTCGGCGGCGCGCAGAAGCCCTGCATGCTGCTGCATCATATGAATTTCTCCGCCAATAATCAGAAGGTGGACAATCCCCAGACCGACAGCGACTGGCTCACTCGGGACGCGGAGCAGGTAGCGCTGTACAAGGCCGACCCGCTGTGCGGCTTTCCCTTTACGGCTCGGGCCTACGCCGATATGTTCAGCGGCCTGCGCCGGCTGTACCCGGAGCACCTCTCCGCCATGAAGAAGGACATTCCCGTGCTGCTCTTTGCCGGAGATCATGACCCGGTGGGCAGCAACGGACAGGGTGTGCGGCAGGTGTATGAGGAGATCAAGGCCGCAGGTGTTCAGGACGTGACGCTGAAGCTCTACGAGGGCGGCCGGCACGAGATGTTCAACGAGATCAACCGGGAAGAGGTCTACGCCGACCTGATCGGCTGGCTGAACAGCAAGCTGGCCTGACCCCAAATAACACCGAAGAAAGAAGGCGGAAGGTTGGAATCCGAGCAGTTAACG
>CAKUCE010000140.1 GCA_934643535.1 uncultured Clostridia bacterium
GCTTCATTTCTCATCACCGTTTCCATTATAACATATTCTGACACATTTGAACATCTTTTAGATTGAGAGTAGTATGATGGCATTGTTGCAGCCTTCAGTAAAAGCATTGGAATAAGAGCAGTCAAAAGCGTTGAGGATATAGGGCTTCCAGTTTTTGAGCATCCGTCTGCAAGCAGAGCATTCGTGAAGCTGAAGACGGTCGCAGGCATCAAACCATTTGGAGAGCCGTTTCGCAGCAGCGGAGCTGCCCATTCTGTCAAAGAAGCCCCATTGCAATGCAGCAGTGGGGCTTCTTTCACAAGCTGAAAGCCCTCCCTTCCGGGAAGGCTTCTTCAAACATTTTTCAGGGCAGCAGCACCCGATAGCTGGGCGTTTCGGAAATCTCTACATACGGATGAGCGGAAAAGTAATCGAGGATCAGTTCGCTGATCTCCGTCTGGATCTCCCGCACCCGGCGGCAGACGGCGTAGTCGGGGAAATCGCCCGCACCCGTGGCCCGGTAGTTGGACATGCACAGGGTGAAGGAATCCTCGTCGCGGACGGCCCGGCCATGGAATGTCAGCTCGCAGACCCGGCTTCCCACCGGCTTGCTCAGGTCGAAGGCATAGGCAATGCCGCGGAAATAGTCGTAGTTGAAATGCGCCTCCTTCGGCAGCAGGAAAGACTGGGAAATGCCCAGACTGCCGTCCGGCTTTACGTCAAAGTAGCTGGCGCACTGCTCCAGCGCCCGGCGCAGAACCGCGCCGGTGACTTCCAGCACGACCAGCGTATTGGAGTACACATAGCTGGCTACCACGTCCCGTACCGTTACCGCGCTGTCGAAACCGCGCAGGCTGTTGGGCAGCGCCGTGCAGGATATGTCCGCGCCGCTGGCCTCCAACTGCACCTGATTGAAGAAATCGGCGATGGGAGACGAATGCAGCGCCATGGTCAGCTTGTCCTCCGGCCAGATGGCGCGGCTCAGGTGGCCGATGGGCCGATCCAGCCACAGGTTCGTGCCCTGCCAGAGCTTTTCCTGTTCCGGGGTCAGCTCCGCCCGGTCGGGCGGCGTCATCAGTTGGGAATAAAAGCGGCCCTGTTCGTCCATTTCCACCTTGACATACGCGGCGGCGTTGCAGGGCGTCTGCACCACATGGGTGCCCGCATAGGTCTCGTTCGCCAAGGCGATGTGCTGGTGGCCGGTCAGCAGCACATCGAAGGGGAACTGCTCACAGAGACGGCAGCCCTCGTTTTCGTCCGTTTCGCTGAGAAGCGCGCCGGTATGCAGATCCTTTTCCAGACCGCCGTGATAAACGCCGATCAGCACGTCCACCTGACTGCGCAGCTTTTCCGCCAGCGGACGAACCGCCTCCACAGGGTCGGTCAAAACGAAATGGGTCAGGTTTTCCGGCTTTTCCCATAGCTTGACCCAGTGGGTCACGATTCCGATCAGGCCCACCCGCAGGCCGTTTGCCATCGTGCGGACGGCATAAGGAAGAATGGGCAGCCCGGCGGTTTGGTCCTCCACGTTGGCGCAGAGGCACGGGGCGTTCAGACGGGTCAGATAATCCTTCAGCACGCCGTAGCCGTTGTTGAAATCGTGATTTCCCAGCGTCACAAAGTCATACTGCCGCTGGTTCAGCGCATCCGCCACGGGCAGGGGAAGGTGATGACCGTAGCAGTAATAGGTCAGCGGCGAGCCCTGAATGGTATCTCCGCCGTCGATGACCAGCGTGTTTCCATCCTTGGGAAAGCGCATGGAAAGCAGCCCCATGGGACGGGGCTGCTGATCACAGAAATTGTTGGGATACAGATAACCGTGCGTATCCGAGGTGAAGTAAACCGTCAATCGTGCTGCCATGCTTAGCCTCTCGTGAGCCGCTTGCGGATCTTGGTGGAGAACCATTCGATCAGCAGCATCAGCACGACCATGCCGCACAGATAAGCGCCGACCATGCTCCAACGGCTGGAATTGATGCACTGGATCAGCGCCGCGCCGATGCCGCCCGCGCCGACGATACCCAGCGTGGTAGCGTCCTTGACGTTGATGTCAAAGCGGTAGATCACCGTGGAGATAAAGTTGGGGATGATCTGGGGCAGCAGGCCGTAGCGAATCTTCTGGAACGCGGTGCAGCCGGAAGCGTCCAGACTTTCCAGGATCCGGGTGTCTACGTCCTCAATGGCGGTGATGTACATTTTGGAGATCATGCCGATGGAACAGATGGACTGGGTCACAACGCCGCAGAAAGCGTTGGGGCCGGTGACGCGGATCCAGACCAGCGCCCATACCAGACTGGGAATGGTGCGGATGAGCAGGATAAACGCCCGGAAAAGGAAGGCCACCCAGCCGGGGACAATCTTGTCCGAGGCCAGAAAACTGAAGGGGATGGCCAAAATGCCGCCGATCAGCGTGCCCAGCACGGCAATGGCCACCGTCTGCATCAGCTGATAGGGAACACCGTCGGTGGTCAGATTGAACAATAGAGCGGTATCCGGGTGGGTCAGGCCGTTCCATACGCCCTTGGCCACCTCTACGCCCTTGGTGGCGAAACCCTTGAACACCACTGCGGAGCCGGACCAGCCCAGCAGCGCGGCCACGATCAGCACCACCAGCGTATACAGCCACCACAGCCGCGGCCGGGCTTCATAAGCTTCCTGAATCGTCATGGGACGATCCGATTGTTTTTGATTTGCCATCGTTCCCATCCTCCTCAGCTCAGCTTTTTGCGCAGGTACTCGCTGGTGTTTTCAATCACAAGCACCACGATAAACAGGGTCAGAAGCAGGGTACCCAGCCCGTGATAATCGCGCCAGCCGACCCGCTCGTTGATGATAATGCCCAAGCCGCCCGCGCCTACATAGCCCAGAATGGCCGCTGCGCGGATGTTCATTTCCAAACTGTAGAGGCAGTAGCTCAGATAGGTGGGCAGAATTTGGGGCATGCAGGCGGACCAGAAGGACTGGAACTTGCTGCCGCCCGCCGACTCCATGGCTTCGAAGGCGCCCATATCGATGGTCTCAATGGCCTCGTAAAGCATTTTGGCCACCACACCGAAGGTAAACACGGTAATGGCCATGGTGCCCGCAAAGGTTCCCAGCCCGAAGATCAGGGCGGCGAACTTGGCGATGACCAGCGTCGGCAGGGTGCGGACCAGATTCAGCAGAAAGCGGCACAGCGCCACGGTCACGCCGCTGCGGTTGACGTTGGTGGAAGAGACCACCGCAAAGGGCAGCGCCAGCGTCGCACCCAGCACGGAACCCAAAATCGACATTTTGATGGTATCAAACAAGGGGCTGATGACCTTGGGCATGAAGCTCCAGTCAGGCTGGAAAAGCTGCTCCAGAATCACGGTAAACTGATGGCCGCGCTTGATCAGGATGCTGAAATCAAAGCCGGTCAGCAGGACGGAAGCCCAGACGGCGGCCACCACGCAGATCCAGATCAGCGGCTGACGGGAGCGGGGCTGCTGGACGGTATGCCCGTTGGGCAGGGTGATGGTTTTCGGCGGGAAGATCCGGTCGAACAGCGGGGCGCGGTATTCAGCGCTTGCTTTCTTTTTCATGCTGCGCCACCTCATTCCCCGGCCTGGGGCACGGAAGCGCCGTTATAAATGCTGTCCAGAATCTCCTGCGTGACGTTGGCGGTGGGGCCGTCGTAGACGATTTCGCCCGCCCGGATGCCGATGACCCGGGTGGCGTACTTCAGCGCCAAGTCCACGTGGTGGATGTTGATAAGGACAGAAATATTCATTTCTTCGTTGATGCGTTTGAAATCGCTCATGACCTGATGGGCCGTTACCGGGTCCAGCGCGGCCACGGGCTCGTCCGCCAGAATGATGGTGGGGTTCTGGTTCAGGGTACGGGCCAGCGCCACGCGCTGCTGCTGACCGCCGGAGAGCTGGTCGCAGCGGGTATAGGCCTTGTCCAGAATGCCCACCTTATCCAGCGCTTCCAACGCCCGCAGCTTCTGCTCCTTGGTGAAGATTCCGAGCAGGACGCGGAAGAAGTTCATATCCGGCACCTGAGAGGTCAGCACGTTTTTCAGGGCGGTGGAGCGGGTAATCAGGTTAAAGGACTGGAAAATCATGCCGATCTTCCGACGGAAGCGCCGCAGGGCCTTTCCCCGCAGGCTCATCACATCCACGCCGTCCACCGTCAGCGTGCCTTCCGTAATATCGATCATTCGGTTGATGGTGCGGATCAGCGTGGACTTGCCAGCGCCGGACAGGCCGATAATCGCGACAAATTCTCCCTGGCCGATGCTCAGATTGACGTCCTTCAAACCTTTGACGCCGTTGGGATAGGTCTTGCTTACATGTTGAAATTCGATCAAGGTATCGACCCCTTTTTCCGAAATTGCCGCGCGTTCGTGGCGATTAGCTATAATATACCATTCTCCTTAGGAAAAAAGCAAGAGAAACCATGAGAAAAGGGGGCGGCGCGCAGGCCGCCCCCAGAGGAGCAAAGAAAGCTTACTGCACAACGTGCAGAGCGGTGCGGGCGCCTTCGTAATCGGCGTCAGTAGCAATGGCATAGCCGGTGTGGCTGTACACGGAGAAGATTTCCTTGCCTTCGGGAGTGTTGATGATGTTGATCAGAGACTCCTGCAGCGCGGCGATGAACTCGGGGTTGTACACATCGGGGTTCGCCGTGGTGATCGCAACGGTGTCGTTGTAGATGGGCTCGGTAACGCCGATAACATTCAGCTCGTTCCAGATGCTGTCGGTGCGGCCCATGCCAGCCTTGCCGGTCTCGTCCTTGGAGTCGGTGGGCAGGTTCCAGGCCTTCTCGTAGTCGCGGCGGCCATCGGCGTAGCAGACGATGATGTCAAACTGCTCAGCGGCAGCCTGAGCGAAAGCATCGGCATAGCCCACGCTGGGGGTCACGTTGCTCAGATCGGAGATCTTTTTGCCGTCGTAGTTTTCCATCAGCCACATGGTGGGATAGACGTAACCGGCGGAAGAAGAGGTGTTGCTCACAGCCCAGTTGGCCTTGTCCAGGTCTTCCCAGGTCAGCTTTTCGCCGGCGTTCACCTTGGCGGCCAGTTCCTTGCCGTAGGCGGAAGGCGTGGCGTAGATCAGGGAACGGTAGAAGGTCACCTGCTCGTCGGTGGGCAGGGTCTTGTTGGCGTCGCCGTTCCAGTCGGCGGGAACGGTGCTGTCATTGCTCAGGCCCGCGCGGGTAGCGGTCAGGATGACGTCCACTTCTTTATTTTCGCTGTAGATGGCATAGGTGCCGCCGGGCAGCCAGCCCACATCGATGGCGCCGGCGCACATGGCTTCGCCGGTGGCCTCATAGCTGGTGCCCACGGTGATGTCCACTTCGCCGATATCATAGCCGTGCTTCGCCATTTCGGCCTGCACCAGCTCGGGCAGATTCTTGGTGCCGGTGATGATGACGTCCGCGTCTTTGGAGGGAACGAATTCGAAGGTCAGCTTGTCCAGCTTGATGTTTTCCGCCAGAGCGGCCGTGCAGGACAGGATCATGAGAGCAGCCAGGAGAACCGCAACAACCTTTTTCATGTGTTTATATTCCTCCTCATTTTTTGGGAAATCCATTACGTATTATAACACGAATCCCGTTACGGCAAAGTGATAATTGCGTCATATTTGTGACAAATTTCAATCTTTTTTGTCACGGGGAAGGCGGCTTGCCGTCGGCGGCAAGCGGAAAACGAGTCCCTTGTCCTTTTATTCGCCCGCCAGTTTCTCGCAGGAAAGCCCCTCCAAAGGAAGCAGTTTGATCTGGTAGTCGTCCACGGAGGAAGGCAGCTCGACGGAGTCCTTCAGCGTCACCCGCAAAGACTGGTGAACGGTTTTGGAAGAATACTGGCCGTCCTTGCAGTTGTGCTCCCACCAGTACAGCCGGTACACCGACATGGAGCCGTCGGGCCGGGCGGAGGAAACATCGTTTCGGAACAGCGTCAGCAGGCACTGCTTCAGCACTTCGGCGTCTTCCTCGGAGAAGCCCGTTTTTTCCGCCAGCTGCACGTTGATCGACCCCTTGAGCAAATACAGCCCGAAGCGGATCATGTGCTTGAAGCCCATCGTATCGGCGGAACGCTTGTCCCCGGATTCGCCGTTCACACTCTTGGTGATCTGCCGGGTCAGCACATCCACGGGCGACAGGCTGACAGCCTGATGGATGGAGACGGGGCCGCGCACGCCCACGGATACGCCGTCGCCGTCCTTTTTATCGCCCTTGAAAGCGAACACCTGACCAAAGGCACGGACATCCAGCCATTTCCGGCAGGCCGCTTCCGCGTATTCCTGCTTGCTTTTGAGACCCTTGAGGGCGGCGTTCGCGCGTTTGCTCAGACTGTCCATGCCGTCGTCGCAGCGATCCTCGGACTGAACAAAGATGGGATAGCCAAGATCCTGCATCCGATTGCGGATCTTCCGCTTGATGCACACGTCGCTGATTTCTCCGCGGCCGTTGAAATCCACCCGCGGACGATTTCCGTTCAGCGGGTCGCCGTTGCAGTTCGCCATATCCACCGTAATCAGCGCGGCAAAATCGATCTTCCGTTCCAGCTTGCTCATGGTTCGTCATCCTCCGTTTCTTTTGGGGTTTGATTCTTTTTGGTGTACAGTGCCGAACGCTGCAGATAATAGCCCAACAGGTAGGTATCCTTCAGGGGACGGTTCCATTCGCTGTCCGGCGTGGCGCAGATCATGGCGAGGATCTGGCCGATCAGATCCTTATAGTATTTCCGAAGGCCGGGCTTCAAACGCGCAAAGTAGGGATTCAGCTGGTCTTCAATGAGCTTTGCCGCATGCAGCGGGCGCTCGTTGAACACGCTTTGCAGGCGGATGGCGTTTGGGTCCCGGTCTTCCTCGGGGCCGTAGGTGGTGCGTTCCACATGCTCCATGACCGCCAGCAGCCGTCCGAACTGATAGCTGCGGTCGTCCTTTCTTTCTTCCAGTCCCATCGTCCATTCCTCCTTTTGGGCTCGGTCATTATGGTATTTGCGGATCACGGCGCAGGCCGTACACAAAACACGGATGCGGTTGCTCTGTTCCGAATAGCGCTGCAGGGTGGAGGCGTTGCGGAAAAGCTGCTTGACGATATCCTCGGGGATTGGGTTCCGATTCAGCATGCAGGTCAGCAGCCGCTGCGTCGTCTCGCCCAGCAGCTTCGGCGGCGCTTCGAGATATTTTTTGCGCTCCGTGCCGAAAGCGCATTCTGCAATCTGCCGCAGGGGCGGCGCTTCGATGCCGAACTTTCCAAAAAACCAGCAGCAGCTTTGATACCAGTCTTCGACCCGGTCGTAGAAATCGCTGCCGGACAGCTCGCTGTAATAGGTCAGCGACAGCCGTCCGGTCGTTGCCGCGCTGAAGATCGCCGTAACGATTCCCGCTTCCCGAGGAAGCTCGTTCCGATAACCGGCAAGGGTGGTATGCAGCTCCTGATAGAAGTCGGTCGGGACTGTGAAAACGGGATTGTTTTCCTTCTTTTTGCCGAAGGGATCCTGCGGACGGGACACTTTTTTCCCCTGTGGATTCCAGCACACAAAGGTACGATCTCAAACTGGTTCCCTCGGAAATCTACAAAATGCTTTTTGTTTCGCCCCAGCACAGCCCCGTTGCCCGCCCTTTTCGCGGCAAAAAGGGGCTTTTTTGCCCCTAACGCCCGCCGTACCCGCCCCCGAAGGGCGCCCGAACGCCCCGTTTTGCCCCGGCGCCGCCCGGTTTTTGCCCGGCGCGCCCCGGGAAAAGCCCCGGCTCGGGCCCGAAAAGGCCCCGGCAGCCCGCCCCCGGAAGCCCGGTGCGCGCACAGCCCCGGATACCCGGAAGCGCCCGCGTGTGCGGCTTTTTGCCCCGCTTGCGCCCGCCCGTGCGCCGCCCGCCGCCCGAAAAAGCCCTTGAGTAACTGAATTGTGCGTCTCAGAGCCTTTCGCCCGTGCGCCGCCCGCCGCCCGAAAAAGCCCCGCCGCCGCCGAAACCCCGCCTGCCAAGCCCGTTGCCGCCGCCCGCAGCCGAGGGTCAGCCCACCCGCCCCGCCAAGGCACAGCCTTTGGGCAAGGAAACCCCGACTGCCGTGGTCGGCTTTCCCGCTTCGCCGTGGAGAAGTGTGCGACCCCAAGGGGGGATCAGATCCCTGGGCATTTGCTGGAGCTGAAGAAGGAATTCCCGGATATGCAGATGGTACTGCACTCGGATCAGGGCAGCGTGTACGCCTCCAAGGACTTCAACGAGCTGCTGCCGATGTACAATGTGGTTCGTTCCATGTCGCGTGCCGGTACGCCGACAGACAACGCGGCAATGGAGGCAATCAACGGCTGGATCAAGGCTGAAC
>CAKUCE010000141.1 GCA_934643535.1 uncultured Clostridia bacterium
GTAAAGCTGCAAGACGAGCAGTTGCAGCCCGAAACACCGCAAGCGCCGGAGGAAATCATAAGAACGGGGTATGCCGCGACAAAGGACATTCCGCGTGCATCGAGGATGCCCATTGTGACTTCGTCACAGGTTACGATCTCAAGCGCGGTCATGTCCACACCGGAAAACGCTGTGTCGGAGATATAGAAATTTTCGTCGTTATAGTAGAGCTGCAAGCGCGTGAGTTTTACACAATCCCTGAACGCATCTGCGCCGAGGTTTGCAAAGGACGGTAAGACGCAACTTTTCAGATTGACACAGCCCGCGAACCAGTACGCCACGTCGGAGACAACCATATGTGCGCCCGGATCAAGCTTTACACTTGTGATACTTTCCCGCATTTCGTGCCACGGCTGATCTTCTGCACTTGTGAACGCAGCAATTCTGCCGTTGCCGGAGATGGTAAGCGTGCCGCTGTCATCCAGCGCCCATGTCAGGAATCCGGTGGGTGTTTTTTCTGCCGCAAATGCCGACACGCTCAGCGAAAACAGCATACAAAGAACCAGCACAAATGCAGTGAATTTCTTGAAGTTTTTCATCATGCAGTCTCCTTTTCGTTCACGGCGGCGATGGTGAACACGATTGTTGCGGCGTTAATGTTCGTGACCGCTTCGCTCGCGGAGACTTTCGCCTTGTAGCGAATCGCCAATGACTTTTCCGCACTAATCGCCGGGAACGCACCGTCAGCAAGTGTCAGGCTGCCAGCACATTTGGTTGCACAGCCATTGATGGACAGTGCGATGCTGTTCTTGCTTGCCGTAAAATCGTCAAAATTTCCAATCTCAAATGCGCCGGGCGTGACTTCGATTTTGGTTACGCGAATTGCACCGGTTTTGCCGGTGTTCGTGATCGCGGCGTTGCTGGCTGTTACAATATAGCCATCTACTAGCGATACAGGCAAACAGGCGGGGACAGTACACGAAATCGGTGCAACGGTGTTGACTACCGTAAGGGTGACGGGAACCTTTGCTTCGGTCGTTTCAGCTGCTGAAGCTGTGACCGGAAACGCGAAGATAAGCGCCAGTGCCAGCAGAAGTGCCAGAGATTTTTTCATGTCACTGCACCTCCTTCGGCCAGAGGTATGCGGCATGGAGCGTCAGCTCCGTCTGCATGGAACCGATCTGCTTACTATCGCGGAACGCTGTGATCGTGACCGTGCAGTCCACATTGCCAAACTCCGGTGCTTCCAGCAGCGTCAATGTCGAGACAGATTTTCCTGCGGCAAGCTCGAAAGCGTCCGCAATGAGGGAATCGTCCTTGTTGCGGCGAATCTCTACCTTGTAGGTATCGCTCTTGCTGTTGTTTGTGAACTCAGTTTTTACCGACTGTTCCCCGACAATAGCATACAGATGAGCCGGAGCAATAACAGAAAACTGATTGTCCTCGACGATGGCGTTAAGCTGCTTCTGGGCTTCTCTGAGATCGGACACGTCGTAAAAGATAATCTCTGTTTCCTTGTTCTGCTTTGCGCGTTCGGTGATTCTGGTCTTGATCGTGTCGATTACGGCCAGCGTACTCTCTCGGTCAAAAATGATTTTTACTGCATCATCGACTCTCGCGGCAATCACTTCTGGCGCACTTGTACCGCCGTTACAGTACACGGCTTTCGTACCGCCGCCCCAGACAAGCAATCTGCCCTTAACGGTTACGTTATCGAGCGTGATTTTGCCATCCGCTGCGCCGCAGCCGATGATGAGGTCGCCGTCCACGGTCATGTTTTTCAGCTCTACATCATCGGTGCGAATCAATACGCTGCCTTTGATATCCTTGTCGTAGGTGCCTTTTACCGTGATATAGCTGCCGATGATGTTCGCAAAAATCTGTGCAAATTCTGCGCGGGTGATGTTATCCAATGGCTCTAAACCTTTGGTTCTGCCGTGAATATAGTCGGCGCCAATCATCGCCCGGACGTAGGGCAGCGCCCAGTTGGAAATCTTGTTGCGGTCGGAGAATTTGGACAAATCCGTCTTAGAATACGAATCGTAGTCCAACTCTAGGGCGCGAGCCACGACGGTCATGGCTTCTTCGCGCGTGATGGGCGCGTCGGGTGCCATTGAAGAAGAACTGCGCCCATTGTAAGTACCCATCTGGACGGCGAGCGCAATGTCCTTGTAATACCACTTGTTCTTGGAAACGTCCTTATACTGCGAAATGTCAGCCGTTTTGTAGCAGCCGAACGAACGGTTGATGATTGCTGCCATTTCAGCTCTGGTCATATCGCCGTTCGGGTCAATGATCGTACTGGATTTGCCATACAAAAGTCCGTTATCCACGGCGGCACCCACGGCTTCGGCATACCACGCGGTTTTATCAAAGTCCTTAAAATCTGTGGCTTTGCGGGTGGTCGTGTTTGCCGCCGATGCACCAACTGCCAGAGACAGACACGACGCAACGGCAAGGATCATTGCGAGGATTCGTTTTTTCTTCACGTTGAATACCTCCTTGAATCAGGTAAGGGGAACACTTGCGCGTTCCCCTTGGATAAATTGCGATTAGACCGCATCCCACGCGATGATGAAGAGTACGGACGCAATGGCGGTGTTCACCACGGCCTCGGAAACCGGGGTCACGATGGCGTCATAGGCAACTGCGACCGAGTTGGCAGAGGTATCGCCCACACCGGACATGAAGCAGCCTTCAATGGCACCGGTCAGAAGCGCCTGCTTGGAAGCGTCCTTATTGTCCGTGGCCGCGGCAGCGCCGTCACCAATGGACAACTGAAAACCAAACTTGTTGCTGTCTACTTTCTCGCGGGCAAGGGTTGCCTTGTCGCCAAACGCGGTCAGATGCCAGTTCTGTGCAGCTTCGATGCTCACGGAATTGACCTTGACTGCGCCAAAAGAATTGTTGACGATCTTCGCGTCAGTTGCGGTAGAAACAGTGCCGTCCGTACCAACGGCGATGGGCAGCACGGTGGGCACGGTCACGGACATCTTAGTGGCTGCGGGGTCGCCGCCGATGCTGCCGTCAGCGGTAGACGAGAGGGTAACGGAGGAAGTGCCGGTGCCGCCAGAGGTATCAACCGTGTTGGCAGCGGAAGCGGAAATGGCGAGGGACGCGATCATGCAGACCGCAAGGATGAGAGAGATAGTCTTCTTAAAGTTTTTCATTGTAAATTACTCCTTTTGTTTTGAAAATTAGTTCTTGATGGTGATTGTGATAATTGCCCCGGCCGTTCCGATGATTTCACCGGTTTCGGGGTCAAGGTTGTGGAACATGGCTGTGCATTCGTATGTGCCGGCCGGGAGCTCCACGTCAAGGGCAGCACGTTCAATCTTGCTGCCCACGGGGATTGCTTTGCTCTGGTAGATCTGTTCACCGGTGTCGTTGCGGATGAACTCCACCTGCTGGGGGTAATTGTTGATCGATTCGTTTACGATCATGACATTGCCCTCAGCCTTGCCGTTTTCAAAGTACGGCGCGGTGTTCATGCTGATGTTGATCATGCCCTCCGCGACCTTTTCGTTCAGCTTCTCCGCTATTTCTTCCGACGAAAGGTTGTCCCAGCCGCCCTCGACGGCACTGGAATCGTAGACGATACCTGCCTTGGCGCGGGCTTCTTCCTTGGACAGCGGTTTGCTGACCAGACGGGTGATAAGAAAAATGCCCGCGCCTATGGCACAGACGAGAAGTGCAACGGCAAGCACAACACGGATGTTGCCCTTGGTCTGCTTGGGATGATCCTGATATGTTTCGTACATAGAAACAACTCCTTTTATTTTGATTTGTATTCTAGGGTGGGATACGGTAGCGACACAGAAGGCGATACAGGTCGTCCACTGTGCATGGAATCTGATTTCCGGGCAATTCGATACCTCCTCTAAGTGAATTTGAGTATAAAGAAACACGACCTTACAAAAGGTCGTGTAACTTTTATGACAGTAACTCTAAAATATGAAGATTTGATGATAAGTGAACAGTCTATACGGGAAGAATATTGGGATTAGAGAAGAACAAATGCGTTAATTCGGCTTGTTAGAATGTACCGCATCTGTTATAATAACGTATAAAGGAAAACAATATTCCGCTGCAAACTGTGCCAGCACTTGCAACTGATTTATTTTGCGAGAAACGGTAACCGATCCAGCGGTGGAAAGAGGTGTTGGTTATGCAGATCGATAGAATTGAAATTGAAAATTTTCGCTGCTTTGAACATTTTACGGCGAAATTTCATAAGGAATTAACGGTGATCGTTGGCAACAACGGCTGTGGAAAGTCAACGCTTCTGGATGCGGTTTCTATTGCCATTGGTACCTTCCTGACAGGTTTTGATGATGTCGGTGGATATGGCATTTCAAAAGATGATGCGCTCAATAAATGCTATGATATGGGAAGCGTTGTTGAATTGCAGCCGCAATTTCCAGTGGCAATCGAAGCATCCGGCTCATTGTGCGGACAGCAAATTACATGGAAACGAGAGCTTCATAGCGCCGAGGGGCGAACCACAATTGTAGATGCAAAGGAAATGACGTCTATTTCGTCAAAGCTTCAAAGCAGAATTCGCAATGGCGAAAAACCACTTCTTCCGTTGATTTCGTATTACGGTACCGGACGGCTGTGGGCACAGAAGCGCGAAAAGCGAAATATGGGGCTTGCAAAATTCAACCGCCAGATGGGCTATATGGACTGTCTGGAGGCGGCGTCCAATGAAAAGATGATGCGCAAATGGTTTGAAAAAATGACCATACAAAGCGCTTCCAGCGGAAAAGTTGCTCCAGAGCTTACGGCTGTAAAATCAGCAATCGCACAGTGCTTTCAAAGCATTACAGGTTATCAGGATGTAGAAGTTCAGTTTAACCTTGATACGCACGAATTGGATATCGTTTATTGGGACAATGATTTAGGACACAGACGGTATCCCATGAAAAGCCTGAGCGACGGCTATAAAAATACGCTGAGTATGGTCGCGGATATTGCATACCGTATGGCTGTGCTGAACCCGTGGCTCTTGGAAAATGTCCTTTCCGAAACAACCGGCATTGTGCTGATTGATGAAGTTGATCTGCATCTGCATCCTCGCTGGCAGCAGCGCATCCTTCGGGACCTGAGAACGATTTTTCCAAAAGTACAGTTTATTGTGTCCACGCACGCGCCGTCTGTTATCAATTCTGTGAAGCGGGAAAATTTGCTGATCCTTTCGGACAGACAGGAAGCGGATATGCCGCAGAACGAAGTGTTTGGCCGGGATGCAAATTCTATCTTGAGCGGCATCATGGATGCAGACGAACGTCCCGCAGAAGTGAAGTGTATGTTCAAGCAGGCATATGATGCGATAGATGCTCAGCGCTATGATGCCGCTGCCGCTATCCTTCAGCAAATAGAAAATAAAATTGGTTCGGCAGATCCAGAATTGACAAGTGCGCAAGTGACGCTTCAATTGGAACAATTGTAGGTGAACAGTATGCTGTATATAGAGAAAAGCCAAGAGCCAGCAGAACTGACACAGGCAAAGCGGGATGGATTGTCACGCTATGAAGATTTGTCTGGAGAGCCTAAAAAGGCGGTGCAGCAGGCGCTTCTGAGGGAACAGGGAGCGGTTTGCGCCTATTGTATGAAGCGCGTCAGCATTGGAAACCTTCAAATTGAGCATTACATTGCGCAGAACCCAGAAGACAGCGACTATGATGCGGCGCTGACAATCGACTACAATAATATGCTCGGTGTCTGCACGGGAAATAAGTTTGGAACAGGCGCACGCGAACGGTTGACATGCGATCAGCATCGCGGAAATGCAAAGCTGACCGTAGACCCGCGAAACGAGGCCTCTGTTGCGAAAATCAAATATAAAACCGATGGGACAATTTATTCGGACGATGCCGATATTCAGCGAGATTTGGATGTAATTCTGAATCTAAACTGTTCTGCGGCGCATTTGAAAGAGAATCGAAGAAGCGCAATGGATGCGTTAAAAAGGGATATGCTGAAAAACTTCCCCGGAAAACAGGTAACGAAAGCCTATTTGGAAAAAAGGCTTGCATTTTTCCGAGATGCTCCCGTCAAAACTGAGTTTGCGGGTGTCTTGATCTGGTATCTCAATCGACAACTTATGCGATCGTAAATTCTTGAAGTACATATGAAAAAGGTCAGCGTACCAAGTCATCTTGGAAGGCTGACCTTTTTATTAAATAATTAGGGTTGGACAGAACTGCGCTGCCGGAGAAACTCCAGAAACAGGTCTTCGATTTCCTTGTCGCTTTTGAACTTGCTCAGGTATGGCGCAAAACGTTTTCGGTCAAAGCTCAGTTTTTTCGGCGGCGCGGCTGCTCGCTGCGTTTCTTTTGCCCGTGCTTCCCGCCATGCGGCGTAAATTGCCTGTCGATCCACTGTCGGAGGCGGGCATTGCGCCTGAATAAACGCCATTGTCTGCTTGTTCAGCGCATAGCCATCGATCTGGCATATCTCAATGAACGCCGTCTGCGCAGCCTCATCGTAATCTGCGATCAAGTCGGCACAGACCAGATTCAGTTTCTTTGGCTCATTCTCCACGATCTCGGCAAGCGGCGAGATCAGCTGCGCCAGCTTGACCGCCTTGCGGATTTCATACTCTGTCACACCGAAAAACTCAGCCACGATTTTTCGCGCGTTGTACCTTTGGCGATTGTCACCAAAGGTTTCAACTGCCGCATTCCGCTGTCCGCAGCGGTTCCGTGCGTCCAGCAACGCTTTATACGCCTTGCCGCGCTCAATGATTGTCAGGTCCTGCCGCCGCAGAAGATTCGTCGCAATCGCAATGCTGATGGCGCGCTGATCGCTGACGGCCATGACCGTTGCGGGGATATCCGTCCAACCTGCCAGCTTTGCCGCCTCCGTGCGGTTATGCCCAGCCAGAATTTCAAATTCATCCGTTCCTGCAATGGGACGAACCAGAATCCGCTCATACAAACCATTTTCCTCCAGTTCTTCCGCAAATGCCTCCAGCTTGGCGCGAGGGTAGGGGTGAAAGCCAATGTCGGCGGTAAAGAACGGACGCAGCTTTCCAATCGGGATGTCACGAAATTGTGCTTCCGTCTGTGGTACCGGCATCTGAAAAATTTGCTCATACGCTGCGTCTCCGGTCTGCTGCTCGGACGCCTGCTGGGTCGCGCTCATCCGTTTGCGCAGCATCTCGTTCATGTTCGCTCTAGCCAAGCCGCAGCACCTCCGAAGCAAGATTTCGATAGGATTCCGAAGCCGGATTGCCTGGTTCGTAGTCCAGAATGCTTCTGCCAAGCATGGGACACTCTGCAATACGGATGGTGTACTCGATGGGGCGGTCAAAGACGTGCAGGTCGTCGCCGTAGACCTCCCGGACGCTCTGCTGTACGCTTTTGCAGAGCTGTGGCCGCGACTGGTACATTGTCAGCAAAATGCCCGCAATCTTCAAATCCGGATTAAAGTGCTTCTGTACGGAACGTACCATGTCCAGCACATCCGGGATGCCTTCAGATGCAAGGAAATGGGACTGCACCGGAATGATACAGTAGTCCGATGCGCTCAGCGCATTGACCGTCAAAAGCTCCTGCTTGAGTCCACAGTCGATGATGATGTAGTCATAGGCGTCGCACAGCGGCATAAGCACCTGCGTCAGCATCTTTTCCGCGCAGCGCCCGGAGTCATTTACGGCGCTATACTGCGAGATCTGCATGACCTGTAGCCGCGCAGCTGCATCCGATAAGCGCCGGTTCGCGGGGATCAGATCCGGTTTACCGTCTGTGTGCAGGATGCAGCGCGGCAGATGAAGGCTCAGATCCTCCGGATAGTCGATGGCAGCAAGCAGAAGATTTGCCAGCGTATATTTCTGCTCGGCTGGGGTATAGCCCATAGACGCAGTGAGATTGCCCTGCGGGTCATTGTCGATGAGAAGTACGCGCCTGTTTTCATCTGCCAGCGCGAATGCAAGGTTCAGCGCGGTGGTCGTTTTGCCGACGCCGCCCTTTTGATTGGTGATCGCAAAAATTGTACTCATAATAAGCTCCAGAAATAATGATTCGAGTCAGCGTTCTGAACCTACTGTGCAAATCTCTGTTTGCAATTCATTTGCAAATAGTGTAATATAACTTCAAAAAGAATAAGAAAAAACACGAAAATGCTTTCTCACGAAATATTTGCGATTTGGTTCATTTTTTGTTGTAATCTCGACAAAAAAATGAACCCTCGACCTCTGGATTAAGAGTCACCTTAAAGGTAGCTCATAACCCGGAGGTCGGGGGTTCAAATCCCTCTCCCGCAACC
>CAKUCE010000142.1 GCA_934643535.1 uncultured Clostridia bacterium
TCTTTCCCCCATCTGCTACTGTCTGGGCGAAACCACGGGCATGGGCATCAACATCGCCAAAAAAACCCACTGGACCACCATCATTTATCTGTTCTCGGCAGTGGTCAATATCGCTCTGTGCTTCCTGCTGATTCCCTCTCAGGGCATGGCTGGCGCGGCGATGGCTTCCGCCTTCTCCGCCATTCTGACGCTGCTGTTCCGCACGCTGGTCGGCGAGCGCTATTACCGGATGCTGGAAACCAAGCGCTACCTGCTGTATCCCATTGTGCTGATGCTGCTGGCCTCCTTCGGCAATCTGTGGCTGACGGGCCTTCCCAAATACGTGCTGCTGACGCTTTTGCTGGCCGTGAGTTTCTTCCTGTTCCGCCGGGAAATTGCCACGCTCTGGCGCACGTTCAAAGATATTTTCACGTTACGCCGTTCGAAATCGCCAGGAGGGAATGCCTGATGCCGAAAATTTTGCTGATCGCTGACAGCGACGCACTCTGGACGAAGCGGGCGGTGGAATATCTGCTGCTACCCGCCGGTTATGAGATCGTCCTTTTCCCCATCTGGGGCCATAAGGGCCAATTTGATGACTACTACCGGGAGCATGGCGTGACCGTTTACCACGACCCTCACCGGCTGCCGGTGATCCGACATATTCCCCGGGTGCGCATGTGGGCCCGCATTGCCCTGAATGCCCGGAAACTGGCTCAGTACGGGCCCTTTGACGTGGTGCATAACCACTACCTGTCCCAGCGGGATCTGGCGCTGGGGCAGCGAATGGCGCGGCGCTTTCACGCCCGCTGGGTCTGTACCTTCTGGGGCAGCGACCTGCTGCGGGCTTCCGACCGTGCGCTTCGGCAGATGCTCCCCTACCTGCGCCGGTGCGACCGGCTGACCGCCTGCAACGAGCGCATGCGGGACAAGATACGCCGCTGTCTGGGAGAGTCCCTTTATCAGAAGACCCGCATGGCCATCTGGGGGCAGGACGGCTTCGCCGCCATCGACCGCGTACTGGCCGCCGAGGGCCGGGAGGCCTGCCGGGCCTATTACGGCATACGGAAAGACAGCTACGTAGTCAGCATCGGCTACAGCGCCGACAACGCCCAGCATCAGCTGGAAGTGGTGGAGGCGCTTTCGGCGCTGCCGGAGGAGACTCTTTCCCGCATGACGCTGGTATTGCAGCAAACCTATGTGAAGCGGGATCCCGCCTATATGGAGCGGGTACGGCAGGTCGCCGAGGCGCTGCCCTGCCAGACCGTGGTGCTGCGGGACTTTCTCGACCTGACGGAGACCGCGCGGCTCCGGCTGTGCGCCGATCTGTTTATTCTGGCCATCTCCACCGACGCTTTCGCGGCCAGCATGCAGGAATATTTATACGCGGGCGCGGTTTTCCTGATGGGCGACTGGCTGGGCTATCCCCAGCTGGACGAGCTGGGCATTCCCATCAATCGCTTCCATGAATACAAAGAGCTTCCCGCACTGGTCCAGCAGGCCATGAACGGGAAGCTGCAAAAGGCCACGGACGAGCAGCGCGCGCTGCTTCCGGCCCACTATTCCTGGGACGCCGTCCGCGAGGACTGGCTGGGGCTTTATAAATGAAGCCGCAGTTTTTCCACCGTGCGGGCAAAAGCCTCCGGCGGCTCCGCACAGAAGGAGAGCCTTTCCCCGGTTCGGGGATGGGTAAAGGATAAACGCCAGGCGTGAAGCATCAATCGCGGTGCTTTCACGCCGTTTTTCATGCCGTAAATGGGGTCGCCCGCCACCGGGTGATGGATAGACTGCATATGAACGCGAATCTGATGGGTACGGCCCGTCAGGATATGAACCTCCAGAAGCGCCGCCCCGCGAAGGTTTTCCTGCAGCGTCCATTCCGTCAGGGCATAGCGTCCTTCGGGGTCAATGGCCATCTTTTTCCGATCCTTTTTGGAACGGGCGATGGGCTGTTCGATCCGGCCGGAGGGCTCCTTCATTTCGCCGTCCACCACGGCCAGATAGCGCTTGTCCATGGTGCGCTCCCGCAGCTGCCCGCTCAGGCTTTCGTGGGCCTGATCGTTCTTGGCGATCATCAAAAGGCCGCTGGTGTCCTTATCCAGCCGGTGAACGATGCCCGGGCGCTTCACCCCGCCGATGCCGCTCAGATCGTCCATGGCGTACAAAAGGGCGTTCACCAGCGTACCGGTCTCATTGCCCGGCGCAGGATGCACCACCATGCCGCAGGGCTTGTTGACCACGGCCACATCCTCGTCCTCATAGAGAATTTCCAGCGGAATATCCTCTTTTTCCACGGTCAGTTCCACGGGATCGGGGATGGTCAGCTCCACCACGTCGCCGGTATCGACCGAATAGCCGGGCTTGCTGCGGACGATCCCGTTCACCCGGCACAAGCTCTGTTCGATCCATCTGGCCGCCTGTGAACGGCTGCATTCGCCCATTTCTGCGGCGGCGACGTCCAGCCGGGCCTTATTTTCCGCCTGCAGCCGAATCGTTCTCACCCAGCTCCCTCCAATCCTGCGGACGGAACAGCGTACTGATGACTAGCATGGCCACCCCAAAGCAGATGGCAATGTCCGCCCCGTTGCAAATAAACCACGGCAGCCAGGGGAAATACAGCATATCCACCACACTGCCAAAAAAAAGCCGCTCGCCGAAGTTTCCCAGAAAGCCGCCGACAATCAGTCCCGCCGCCACCCGGGTAAACGCCGTGGGCCGGTAGCGGCGCATCAGCAGCCATCCCGCTACAATCACCGCCAGCGGCAGCAGCAGATTGGCCAGCCAATTCCCGCTGAACAGGCCCAGCGCCATGCCGTTATTCCGGCTGAGCCGCAGCTCCAGCACCCCCGGCAGCACGGTCGTGCGCTGTACGAGCGCCTGCACGGCCCACAGCTTGGAGCCTGCGTCCAGCGCCAGTACGACGGCCGTCACCGCCCAGAAAAGTCCCGTCATAAAGTCCTCCTATTGGAGCCGTTTCTGCACCACGCTGACGATATTCGCCAGCAGCTCCCCGATCAGCGGCAAATTCCGCCGGGCCAGATCCTGCAGGATCCACACCAGCAGCGCGCCCAAAATGGAAAAGCCTACCGCCATGCCCACGCCACGGGCCACCCCGGCCCAGAAGCTGGTCCAGAACAGCCGTTTGCGGTCATCCACATAGCGCACATAATCCGCCAGCCGCAGCCGTTCCATGGCGCTCAGCCAGCGGTCGATCTGCCGGACGATCACATTGGCGCTTTCCAGCTCCGTCATGGGAGGGCGTTCCGGCGCAGGCGGCTCCGTCTGCGGCGGCGAGAGCCTTTCCTGTCCGGTCAAGCGCCGCCAGAGTCGTTTTCCCCCTGCAAACATCCGCGTCACACCTCTCATTCAGTGTGCCCCGTCTTCCAAGGATTTACAAGGGCCGGAAACGCCATGCAGAAAGATTGTACCCGTCCCGTCCGGCTTTGTCAACGAAAACGCCCGTCCCCGCCGGTTTTGCGGCAGAGACGGGCGCATTTATAAGATTCATTTTCCCCCAGACAGCATCAGATCGTATGCTTCACCCGTTCGGCTTCCTCGGCGCGCTTGGCGTTGTTGAAGCGGTCCAGATTGCCGACCAGATAGCCGGTGATGCGGCGGATGCGCTCGAAGGCATGCCCGTCTTCGTGACGGCCGCACTTGGGGCAGCTGTCGCCGATGATGCCGTTGTAGCCGCACACCGGGTCACGGTCTACCGGGTGATTGATGGAGCCGTAGCCGATGCCCTGATCGTGCATATACCGAACGACTTTTTCGAAAGCGTCCAGATTCTTGGTGGGGTCGCCGTCCATTTCAATGTAGCTGATGTGACCGGCGTTGGTCAGGGCATGATAGGGAGCCTCGATGGCGATCTTCTCAAAGGCGCTGATGGGATAATACACCGGCACATGGAAGGAGTTGGTGTAGTATTCCCGATCGGTCACGCCGGGGATGATGCCGTACTTTTCCTTGTCAATGCGGACGAAGCGGCCGCTCAGGCCTTCGGCAGGGGTGGCCAGACAGGTGTAGTTCAGCTTTTCCCGCTGGCTGCATTCGTCGCAGAAGTTGCGGATGAAGCCAACGATCTCCAGCCCCAGATTCTGGCTGGCAGGATCCTCGCCGTGATGCTTGCCGCGCAGGGCTACCAGCGCCTCCGCCAGACCGATAAAGCCGATGGACAGGGTGCCGTGCTTCAGCACTTCCCGGACGGAATCCGTCCAGCCCAGCTTTTCGGAGTCGATCCACACGCCTTCGCCCATCAGGAAGGGGAAGTTGTAGACCTTCTTGTTGGAGATGATCTCCAGCCGTTCCAGCAGCTGGTCGTGTACCAGATGGCACAGCCGTTCCAGTTCTTCAAAGAACCAGCCCACGTCTCCCTTGGCCTTGATGGCGATGCGGGGCAGATTGATGGAGGTAAAGCTCAGATTGCCGCGGCGGGGGCAGATTTCCCGGGTGGGATCATACACATTGCCGATGACGCGGGTGCGGCAGCCCATGTAGGCGATTTCCGTTTCGGGATGGCCTTCTTTATAATACTTCTTGTTGAAGGGCGCGTCCACAAAGCTGAAATTGGGGAACAGGCGCTTGGCGCTGGTGCGGATGGCCAGCCGGTACAGGTCGTAGTTGGGGTCGCCGGGGTTGAAGCTGACGCCTTCCTTCACCCGGAAGATCTGAATGGGGAAGATGGGCGTTTCGCCGTTGCCCAGACCGGCCTCGGTAGCCAGCATCACATTGCGCATCACCATGCGGCCCTCGGGAGAGGTATCCATGCCGTAGTTGATGGAGGAGAAGGGCACCTGCGCGCCTGCGCGGCTGTTCATGGTGTTCAGGTTGTGGATCAGGGCTTCCATGGCCTGATAGGTGGCCTTGTCGGTTTCCTTTTCCGCATGCTCCCGGACGAAGGAAACGATCTTGTTCAGCTCGTCCTCCGCAGCGCCGGGCAGGAGCTCCTTCACCTTTTCCGCCACCAGAGAATCCACCTCGGCATTGGGGGCCAGCAAAATCTGATCGCCCAGCTCGTCCACGATGGCGCGGGCCTTATCTGCGGAATCCGCCACGCCGCCCAGCAGCTCCAGCGCCCGGTCCAGATTGTCCCGGAAGCGCTTGCGGTAAGTCTTCTTCACGCCGGGGGCCATGCCGTAATCGAAATTCACGATGCTCTGGCCGCCGTGCTGGTCGTTCTGGTTGGCCTGAATGGCGATGCAGGCCAGCGCCGAATAGCTGTAGATGTCGTTGGGCTCCCGCAGCACGCCGTGGCCGGTGGAGAAGCCCCCGTGGAACAGGTCCAGCAGGTCGATCTGGCAGCAGGTGGTCGTCAGGGTATAGAAGTCCAGATCGTGGATATGGATATCCCCGTCATGATGGGCAGCAGAAAAACGGGGGTCCAGCACGTACATTTCGTAGAACTGCTTCGCGCCCTCGCTGCCGAACTTCAGCATGCTGCCCATGGCGGTATCGCCGTTGATATTGGCGTTTTCCCGCTTGATATCGCTGTCCACCGCGTCCTTGCTGGCGATGTCCTCAAATACCTTCATCAGGCGGGTGTTCATCTCGCGCACACGGCTGCGCTCGGCGCGGTAAAGGATATACGCCTTGGCGGAACGCACGAAGCCCTTTTCGATCAGTACGCGCTCCACCACATCCTGCACCTGCTCCACAGAGGGCACGGAGGGGATGTTCTCATCGTTTTCCAGCTGAGAGACCACCAGCGCTGCCAGCTCCTGAGCCGTCTCGTCGGACTTCTGGCTGCCGCTTCCCAGAAAACAATGGGCAATGGCGTGCTCGATTTTGCTCGGGTCAAAGGGCACGATCCGGCCGTCCCTCTTTTTGATGGAAATGATCATTTGGCAGGGCTCCTTTATACTAATCTTATCGTATTGAAATTGTGGGTCGGCTTACGACGGATTTCGTCATCATCCGTAAGCAAGCATCATTATATTGTGGATTTGGCCTTCCGTCAATACTAAATATAGGATTTTGTACCCCCATATGTGGGGGAGAAAAAAACGGGCGCGCTCCAAAAATCAGGCGACGCCTACGGTTCCGAACCTTTTCCACATGATTCCCACAGGCAAAAAAACTTTTCAACAATCCGTCCACATTTCTCCCACATTTTTCCCATAAAATGCGCAAACAAAGACAGCGTCAGATTTTGCGGCGGTTTGAGCTTTCAAACCGCAAAAACGTCACCAATGCGCTTTCGGCAGGCTCCAATGGAAGTGCGCAGAGCAGAAACGGATCACAACGATCAGCGCAAAGCCGATAACGGTAGCCCCATCCAGCCCGACCAGCGGCTTCAGGGCCGCAAAGGCTGCCGCGCCCAGCAGTGCGGCGCAGGCATACACATGCTTAACGAAAATATAGGGCCGGTCTCCGGCGAACAGATCGCGCATCACGCCGCCGCCCACGCCGGTGATCACCGCCACAAACAGCACCAGAAACAGGTTTTCCTCGTAGCCGGCGGCAATGGCCACACGGGCCCCGTACACGGTAAAAATACCCAGTCCGGCGGAATCGGAGACCAGCATCAGCGCGTCGTACAGCTTCCGGCTGTGGAACAGCACCCGGCGCACCACCGGCGAAAACACGAACAGCGATGTAACGATGGACATCAGCACATATTGGGGATCCAGAAACGTGGCAGGCGGGGTCAGCCCCAACAGCAGATCCCGCAGGATGCCGCCGCCTACGGCTGTGGTCACGCCCAGTACGCACACGCCGAAAATATCCATATTCTTTTTCAGCCCGGTCATCGCGCCGGAAAGGGCAAACGATACCGTGCCGACGATTTCCAGAATCAGAATGAACAGCTCCATAGCCGCGTCCTCCCTGCCATAAGGTCAAACAGGTACAATATAAGGCGCTCAAAGAAGCGTGTCAAGGGGGAAAACCGCGCATTTTGTCAAGGGGGAAAACCGCGCATTTTTCCTTGACTTTTCCCGGCATATCGGCTATAATCATCTGGCTGTCAAGGAAAAAGCATTGACAGCGGTAAAGGAGCCGTCGCCTTGAAGGAACCGTCCGTCCCCAACCCGCAGGAAGCCCGGCTGGAAGCCAGCGTGGAAATGGGCACCCTGTGCGCCTTTTACGGCGGGCTTTTGACGGACAAGCAGCTTCAGGCCATGCAGCTTCATTTCGACGAAGACCTTTCGCTGGGCGAGATCGCCCGGCAGATGAATGTGAGCCGCCAGAACGTACACGATCTGATCGCCCGTTCTTCGGAAAAGCTCCGGGCCTGTGAAGCCGCCCTCGGCGCGGCGGGACGCATGGAACGGATGCTGGAGCGGCTGGCTCGGGTGCAGGAGCTGCTCGGCGCTATCGCCGGGCAGGACATTCCCACCGAGGCTCGTGCCCTGACCGCCGAGGCGGCCCGACAGATCCAACGGATTCAGCAAGAGGAGGAGGACGCTCATGGCCTTTGAGGGTCTCAGTTCCAAATTATCCAGCGCGCTCTCCAAGCTGACCAGCCGGGGCAAGCTGACCGAGCAGGCCGTTAAGGAGGGAATGCGCGACGTGCGCATGGCCCTTCTGGAGGCCGACGTCAACTACCTGGTGGTCAAGGATTTCTGCAAAAAAGTCACCGAGCGCTGCGTGGGCCAGCAGGTGCTGGACAGCCTGTCCCCGGCCCAGCAGGTGATGAAGATCGTCAGCGAGGAAATGACGGCCCTGATGGGCTCCGAGCACGCCCGGCTGACCTGGTCGTCCTCCGTGCCCACCATTTATATGCTGTGCGGCCTGCAGGGCGCCGGTAAGACCACCATGGCCGGAAAGCTGGCCAACTACCTGCAGAAGCAGGGCAAAAAGCCGCTGCTGGCCGCGTGCGACATTTACCGTCCCGCCGCCATCAAGCAGCTGCAGGTGGTCGGTTCTCAGGTAAACGTGCCCGTCTACGAGCACGGAACGCAGGACCCGGTCAAGACGGCGCAGGAGGCCATCGAGCAGTGCCGCCACTACGGTCGGGACGTGCTGATCATCGACACCGCCGGCCGGCTGCAGATCGATACCGCGCTGATGGAGGAGCTTCGCCGCATCAAGGCGGAGATCAAGCCCCAGGAAATCCTGTTTGTGGTGGACGCCATGACCGGTCAGGAAGCCGTGAACGTGGCCAAGACCTTCGACAGTGATCTGGGCGTCGACGGCGTGATCCTGACCAAGCTGGACGGCGATACCCGGGGCGGCGCAGCCCTGTCCATCAAGGCCGTCACCGGCAAGCCCATCAAGTTCTCCGGCACGGGCG
>CAKUCE010000143.1 GCA_934643535.1 uncultured Clostridia bacterium
AATAAGAAGAAGGTAATTTCAAGGAGGCGAACATTCATGTTGTCCGACGACCGTCAGCTGATCGAAACGCCGATCAGTGATGAAACCGTGTTCCGGGGAGCCCTGATCGACGTAAGCCATATGCAGGTGCGTCTGCCCAACGGCCGCACCGCCCTGCGGGAGATCGTTCACCACAAGGGAGCGGCGGCCATCGTTCCCGTAGACGACGAGGAGTACGTCTATCTGGTGCGCCAGCACCGGGTGGTCAACGATATGCTGACCTGGGAAATCCCCGCCGGAAAGCTGGACACCGCAGACGAGGATCCCCTGCACTGCGCCGTGCGCGAGCTGCGGGAGGAAACCGGCCTGAAAGCGGAGCATATGGAAAAGCTGAGCCATATCGTCACCACGCCGGGCTTCTGCACCGAAAAGATCGGCCTGTATCTGGCCACCGGCCTGAGCCAGCACGAAGATCATCCCGACGAGGATGAGTTTCTCCGCGTCGCCCGCATCCCCCTCAAGGAAGCGGTGCAGCGGGTGATGAGCGGCGAGCTTCAGGATGCGAAGACCGCGCTGGGGCTGCTCATGGCGTGGCAGAAGCTCCATGCTTCCTATAAATAAACGCGGAGTCGGAACGATTTCATGCAAAACCATCTGAATCTTTTTTCCAATCTGCCCACGCTGCGCACCGAGCGGCTGACCCTCCGTCCGGCCCGCATGAGCGACGCGGCGGATCTTTACGAATACTCCAAGGACCCCGAGGTGGCGCGGCACGTGCTTTGGGACGCGCACACCTCCATCCACCAGACCCGTTCCTATCTCCGGTTTCTCATCCGGCAGTACCGGGCCGGTCAGCCCTCCACCTTTGTGATTGTATGGAACGAAAACCGCAAGGCCATCGGCACCATCGGCTTTATGTGGGTGCAGCAGGAGAACCGTTCCGCCGAGGTGGGGTACAGCCTGAGCCGGGCCTACTGGAACCGGGGCATTATGACCGAGGCGCTGCAGGCCGTGCTGAAGTTCGGCTTTGGCACCCTGAACCTGAACCGTATCGAAGCCCAGCATGAAAGCGACAACCCCGCCAGCGGCCGGGTGATGGAAAAGGCGGGCATGCGGCGCGAGGGGCGGCTGCGCCAGCGGGTCTACAATAAGGGCCGCTACGCCGACGTGGAGCTTTATGCCATTCTCCGGGAGGATTTGCGTTTTTCCGCTCGTTAGATTACAATGAACAGGGCTATTGCCGGAGAAAGGAGCTGCGGCCATGAAGCGATGGAAACGATGTCTGCTGCTGGGGCTGGCGTTTGTCCTGCTGACCGGCTGCACCGCCAATCATTCCGAGGCCTATCGCCGGGCGCTGGATCTATTCGCTGCCGGCGAATATGAAGAAGCGGCGCAGGCATTCGAAAAGCTGGGGGACTACCAGCAGGCCGCCCAATATGCCGCCTATTCCCGGGGACTGGTGCTGTGGGAGCAGGGCGACTACCTGAGCGCGGAGCCTTATTTCGAGCAATGTCAGGACCTGCTCATGGGCGGGCAGCGCTACGCCTACTGCCATGCCTGCGCGCTGGAAGCCTCCGGCGACGCTGCCGGCGCGGCTGAGGCCTTCGGCAAGCTGGGCGACTTTGAAGACGCGCCCCTGCGGCAGTATTACAACGAAGGCGTGGGCGCGGAAAACCGCAAGGATTACGAAACAGCCCTTTACGACTACGACGCCGCCGGGGCCACAGCCGACGCAGCCGACCGGCTGCTGAACCTGCAGGGACAAATCTACAACCGTGCGGTGGAGCTTCGGAAGGAACGCTCCTACGAGGAAGCCATTTACCTGTTCACCATCCTAGGGGATTATCTCAGCAGCGCCCGTCAGGCGGTAGAATGCGAGCAGATTTTCCGGGACGAGCAGTATAATCAGGCGGATGCGCTAGAAACCGCCGGAGACCTGCAGGGAGCCTATGATCTTTTTTCCATGCTGACCGGCTTTCGGGACGCGGCCCAGCGGGCTTCCGATCTGGCTTCCCGGCTGGGCATTCAGGATACCGCTGAAACGGACAACGAATAACGAACGGAGGCCATTCCAATGGCAAAGCTCTATTTCCGTTACGGGGCCATGGGCTCCAGCAAAACGGCCAACGCGATTATGGTGCGCTACAACTATCTGGAGCGTGGGCAGAAGGTGCTCATGCTCAAGCCCAAGCTGGACAGCCGGGACGGCGAAACCATGGTGGCCAGCCGCTGCGGCCTTTCCTGCGCCTGCGGCTACATGGAGGACATCGACGCCTACCCCGTGGAGAAATACGACTGCGTCATCGTGGATGAGGCCCAGTTTCTGACCAGGGCGCAGGTGGAAAAGCTGGTGGAGATCGTGGACGACCGGCATGTGCCGGTGATCGCCTACGGCCTGCGCACGGACTTTCAGGGCAATCTGTTTGAAGGCAGCAAATGGCTGCTGGCCTGGGCGGACACCATCGAAGAGGTCAAGACCATCTGCTGGTGCGGCAAAAAGGCCACCTGCAACGCCCGAATCCTGGACGGCAAGGTTATCAAGGACGGCGCGCAGGTCATGCTGGGCGGCAATGAAAGCTACGTCAGTCTGTGCCGCAAGCACTGGACCGAGGGCAGGCTGAAGCCCTGACCCGTCGGGAAGCCACGATCTTTCGAAAGGAGGCGCCGCCATGGAGAAGCTGCGCCGGTTTATCTGGTATCTGGCAGGCAGACTGTTTCTGATCCTGACACTGCTGAGTCTGTTTACGGTCACGTTTTATTACGCCATGAACGCCACCAACATCTATATCGTCCTGAAGGACGGCATGGCCAAGCGGGCGCAGGTCATCATGATGGAGGAAGACGCTTCCGAGCTGACCAAGTTTTTTCAGTCCAGCTACCTGCAGCGGGATCAGAATCTGCAGATCGCGCTGGAAGGGAAAAGTCCCTACACCTATTATACGGTGCGCGGCATCGACCACCGGCTGAAAATGACATGGATGTGGTGCTGGCCGTGGGACACCACCGCCCGGGCGGAATTTACCGAGACCATCCCCCGCATCGACGGCCGGGTGAAAAGCTCGTCCGCAGAGGCAGCCCGTGCCCTGTACGGCGACGGCTCCGAATATCCGCCCAAATGGCAGGGCGCGCGCTATTCCGCCACGCTGGTGAAGGAAAACGGCCAGTGGCACGTACGCAGCCTGACGCTGGTGGGTCAGGTGGATGAATAACCTTTCTTTTTGGCCTTGAAGCAGGCACCGTCTCGCGGTATAATGAGACGGTGCTTTTTCGTGGTCTTTTGGATAGATGCGGCAAAGCGAAAACGGAAAAAGGTGGAGTTTTCATGGTGTTGTACATCGGTACGGGATCCGCGCCGCTCCGAGCGATTTTTCTGCTGGCCGGGCTGGCACTGTTTTGGGGGCTGGGCTTCTGGCAGGGAAAAAAGCGGGGCTTCGACGCCCTCACGCTGGCGTTGGCTTCCGTCCTGACGCCCCTTTTGAGCGTGTTCTGCGCCCACTTTTTCTACCGGCTAGTCAATCTGGAATATGACCCGCCCGCCTTTGCGGAGCTTTTCGCTCTGTGGCAGGATGGGCACATGCTTTACGGCGGACTGGCGGGCTGCCTGCTGGCACTGTGGTGCTGCGGCGGAAAGCGCGCCCTTCGCCTGATGGACGCCTACGCTCCCTCCATGGCGCTGATGATCGCCGCCTTCCGGCTCAGCGAAGGCTTTGCCGGGCAGGGGTACGGCGAATACGTCTATGAAGAGAGCTTCCTTTGCCGCTTTCCCTTCATGATGTACGATCCCTCCTACGAGCTGTGGGCCTGGGCGCTGTTCATGGCGGAAGCGCTGATGGCGCTGGGGCTGTTTGTGGTGCTGCTGTGCCGCAAAGACCGGCGGGACGGCGACGGCGTTTTGCTGCTTCTGGGCCTTTTCGCCGCCGCGCAGATTGTGCTGGAAAGTCTGCGCCGGGACGAATTTCTGCGCTGGGGCTTCGTCCGCTGTGAGGAACTGTTCAGCGCTCTGACCGTGGGGCTGGCGCTGTTTGGCTATCAGCGGCTTTCGAAAAAAGGCAAAGTGCTGCAAAAGAGCCTTTGCTGGGCTTTGTTCGGGCTGCTGGTGGTGTTCTGCATCCTGCTGGAATTTGCCACCGAAGGCCGCATTCCCTTCCTGCGCTTTTTGGACGTGGAAGGCTGCTACGGCTGCATGGCCGCCGCCTGCGCTGGTCTCATGGGCTGCGTGCTGTGGATGCGTTCCCTCGGTTCGGAACGGACGAAGCACGCCGGGAAAAAACGTCGGGCCGCAGTTCAGGCCGTCTGCCTGCTGCTGGCTCTTCTGGCGCTGCCTGCCTTTTCGCTGGCGGAAAGCACCGAACTGCCCCAGTTGGAACCCGTTGCCTTCTCCGATATTACCTATGAAGCTCCCGAAGACGCGAAGAACAATTACAAGCCGGACAGCAGTGCCTTCAGCGAGGACAATCTGTCCTACCACGACGACTCCATCGACGTGAAGCTCCACCGCATCCGCGTCCACGACACCGATGTGGTGGTGGCCTTCATCCAGCTCGCCAGCGCCAATCAGATCCGCAGCGAGCTGGCCAAGCCCTATCCGCAGAAAGCCACCATGCGGGCCAGCGTCATCGCCCAGAAGGTGAACGCCGTCTTTGCCATCAATGCGGACTGGTTCACCTATCATGACGCAGGGATCATCTACCGCAACGGCGTACTTCTGCGGGAGCGGGAGGATGAAAGCTACGACGGGCTGGTCATCGACGATCAGGGCGATTTCCACATCGTATCGCCCATGACAAAGGAGAACTTCGCCAAGCTGGACCGGCCTGTGCTGCAATCCTTTGCCTTCGGCCCCGCGCTGGTGCTGGAGGGCGAAGCGCAGACCTTCCCCGACCGGAAAGTGACCTATGCCCAGCGGGTCGCCATCGGTCAGATCGACCACCTGAAATACGTCGTTGCCGTTTCCGATGGCTATATGCAGGATCATTCCACCGGGCTGAATATGGACCAGATGGCTCAGCTCATGCAGGGGCTCGGCTCCGTCACCGCCTACAATCTGGACGGCGGGCAGTCTTCCAGCATGATCATGCACAACGTCAAGATGAACGCCGAGCCAAAGGTCATGCGCGCCGTCGGCGACATTCTCTACTTTGTAACCGCGATCCCCAACGACTGACGATCCTATCAATGGAAAAACCAAAGGAGGCCTTTTCTCATGAAGCACCTGATCCGCCTGTTATCCCTGATTCTGTGTGCGGCGCTCTGTCTGGGCGTATGCGCCGCGTCCGCGGAAACGCTGCCTGAAATCGGCAGTGAGATCACCTTCGGCCACTACGAGCAGGACGAAGATCTGACCAATGGTCAGGAACCCATCGAATGGATCGTACTGGATGTGGACGAAGAAAACCAGAAGGCATTCCTGCTGAGCAAGTATTGTCTGGAGACCAGAGTGGTCTACCCGGAGCGGGTACCCATGTACTGGGGCGCATCCACCCTGCGGGAGTGGATGAACGGCGAATTCCTGAACGCGGCCTTCACCGCCGAAGAGCAGGAAAAAATCCTGACCACCACGGTGACCAATGAAAATCCCCATGGTATGAAGGGAGCCGGCGCAGATACGGAGGACAAGCTGTATCTGCTCAGCCACGAAGAGATCCTGCACTATTTTCCGGAGCAGTCCAGCCGCATGGCCTACGCCACGGAGCACGCAAAGGCGCAGGGCTGCACCATCGGCGAAAAGACCGGCGCCTGCCGTTGGTGGCTGCGCACCACGGGCGCCCGCAAGATGGACATGTGGGGTGTTCGGGTAGACGGCCGTCTGACGGCCTACGGCATGCAGGACGTAGACTGGCCCACCAACACGGTCCGGCCGGTATTCTGGATGGATTATTCGAAATAAAAGGAAGACCGAAAAAAGGCTGCGGGATGCAGCCTCATACTGCTGAAAAACGCCATGTCATCGAGAGAAGACAAGGCGTTTTTCAATGGCTTGAATTGTCAAGTCAGGCTGTAAAAACAGCAATGCATTCTGCCCAGAAAGAGCTAATTTAGACCCAGGAGGCATGGCCGCCTGAGTCGCCGGGGTCTATACAACCGCTGCCGGCAATATCAGCCGCTGCCTTCATGACGAACGCGTAAGGAGGGCAGCGGTTTTCTATCCCCAAAGACGCAAAAACGGTAACAAAAAAGCATCCATACAGAAAAAGTCTGTACGAATGCTCGGGATTGGAAACAGATCAGGATTTGACTGCGCCGGTGGTCAGGCCGTTGATGATCTGCTTCTGTGCCAGCAGGTAGAACACCAGAATGGGCAGCGAGCTGAGCAGGAAGGCGGCGAATGCCAGCGTGTAATTGGTGGAGTACTTATTTTTGAAATTGTACTCAAAAAGCGGCAGCGTCCACATGTCCTGACTGGCATTGAGCATCAGAAGAGGCAGCTGGAAGTCGTTCCAGATCCACAGCGCGTCCATGATCATCACGGCGGATACGATGGGCTTCATCATGGGGTAGATGATCGTAAAGAACGTGCGGCCCACGCCTGCGCCGTCGATAAAGGCCGCTTCGTCCAGCTCCCTGGGAATGCTGTTGACATAGCTGACGGTCAGAAGGCAGCCTTCGGACAGGGCAAAGACCCAGTACAGCAGGATCAGGCCGTAGCTGTTCATCGCGTTGAGGTAACTCATCAGCTTGATCTGGGGCACCATAACCACGGTAAAGGGCACGAAGGCGCCGGAGATGAACAGAATGTAGATCAGCCGGTAATACTTTTTCTTGAAATTCCGGGCAATGGCATAGGAGACCAGCGGCACGAAAATGCCGATGCCCAGCAGAGAAAACAGCGTGATAAACAGGGAATTGAACACGAAGTTGCCGAAGTACGCCTTGTGGATGACCTCGTCAAAATTGCCCAGATACAAGGTGGAGGGCAGGCCGAAGAAATTGGCGGACATCTCGTCCGGCGTTTTCAGGGCCGTGACCACCGTGATATACATGGGGAACAGGATCAGCACCACGCCGATGGTCAGGAACAGATAGGTCAGTGCGTTCAGGATTCTTTTGCTTCTTTTCATATTCAATCACGCTCCTGGACCAATTTGATCTGTACCAGCGCGACCAGCATGATGACAATAAAGATCATGATGGATTCCGCCGAGGAATAGGCGAACTTCATATCCGTAAAGGCGTGTTTGTAGATCGAAACGGCGATCGTCGTGGTGGCGTTGGCCGGGCCGCCATTGGTGGTGGCCTTCACATAGTCGAATACCATCAGGCCGGAACGGATGCTCATCAGCGCCGCGACGCCGATGGTGGGCTTGACCAACGGCAGCGTAATGCTCCAGAACGCCTGACGCCGGGTCGCGCCGTCAATGGTGGCCGCTTCGTACAGATCGGAGGAAATAGACTGCATTCCGGCCAGAATCAGCACCGTGGGCACGGCCGTTTCCTTCCAGACCTGAATGAGCATGATGGCCCACATGGCCAGATTGCGATTGGAGAGCGGGTTTTTGGACAGAAGCGCGATGCCCAGCGCCTTGCCCACCATGGGCACCACGTGATAATAGATCTGATTGAAGATCAGGCCGATGGTAATGGAGGACATCACCGCGGGGAAAAAGTAAGTCACCCGCCAGAAGCTGTGCAGCTTCAGCTCCTGATTGAGCAGGACAGCCAGCAGCGTAGCCAGCGCCGTCACCAGAAGGGTCATCACGATCGTATACCAGAAGGTGCGTCCCACCGCCGCCATGGTCAGCTTATCCTGAAAAGCGCTGAGATAGTTCTGCAGCCCGATAAACTGATAGGTCGGGCTGATGCCGTTCCAGTCCGTCAGCGAATAATAAATGCCGCTGACAACGGGGAACGCAAAAAAGATCAGATACAGCAAAACCGCCGGCACCGTAAAAAGGAAATAGGCCGACCGTTTCATGCGTTTTCCGAGGTTCATCGTTCTTCCCCCCTCCAAAGATCATCCGTAAAAGGAAAACGCCGGAAGGGAGCCCTTCCGGCGCTTTTTCCCGTTCGTTACTGAGCGGCAAACAGGCTCTGCAGCGTATCAAGGAAGGCGGGAACGTCTTCATCGATCAGCAGCTGCTGGCAGGCGCTGGTCACATAATCCACGGTGCCGGTCACCCACATCTGATCGGGCCACAGGCCGATGTTGTCGGCGCTGTCAAAGCAGCTCAGGAT
>CAKUCE010000144.1 GCA_934643535.1 uncultured Clostridia bacterium
GTTCACACTTTTCTTTCGGTGGCGAAAGAAAAGTGTGCAAAAGAAAGCCAGCGGCACGGCGACTCCGAAGGCGGCCCGCCCCGCTTCGCACTGCGGCCAAGCCCTGCGCTACGCTTGTGCTTGGCTACGCGCTTCATGGCCTTCGGCCATTTCTGGCGCTAGTCGGCCTTCGGCCTCCCTTGGTGGCGGGCTTCGGCCTGCGGGAGCCCTTCGGGCTGTCCTCGGCCTCGGTTCGCTGCGCTCACCCGCCGGAAAAAGGCTCTTATTGCCCATTTTGACGGCGGGGCTCGTTATGTCGCGCGCAGCATGATTGGCCAGATTTCACCTGCGATCCGGCGCGCTCCGAACTCGCCTTTTTCCGCCGTCAAAATGGGCGGGCCTTTTTCCCTTCGCTGCCTATCGCCGCCCTCGCCCCCGCAGTCGGGTGTGCGCATGCTCAAATTTTGCAGGTTGAAAAATTCCCATGTTTCTTATGCACCTTTGCAACGTGAAAAACAGGGGGCGTTTTTCCGCGGTCGGCGTAAGGCATACACAAACCTTGCGGGTTGGGATGCTTTGGCGTGGCTTGGCTGATTCAGCAGGGCTACCGGCCATAGGATGTTTCATCGCCGTTTGACCGATTCAGCAAAGCAAAAAACAACTTGAATAAAAAAGGTTGTCATCCCCTTGTGCGAGCCATGAGGCCTGTCGCCGAATGGCGATCTATACTCGCCAACATACTGATAATCGCACCAGACCCGCGAGCCGTGGCACCTGTCGTGCCACGGCGGTAACTCCGCAGCCAACTCTCATGTCCCACGAGCGCCCTGCGCGCCAACGGCGCGCAGTCCGGGGTGCAGGGGGTCACCCCCTGCCTAGACGGAGAGCATGGAGCGAAAGAACTGGACGGCGGTTTGAAGGTTGGGATCGGTAACGGTGCAAAGGCCGGAAAGGGCTTCCTCGCCGGTGACTAAGAAGGGCGAGAACCGGTAGACCTTGTCCCACGCGGCGGCATAGAAACGGCTGTCCGTGATGAAGGGGCAAAGGCAGGGCGCGATCACCGCCCGCTCGAATTGGATCTCAATGGCGGTCTCCAGCGCGTCCCACGCTTCGCCGCTGGCGGCGCTCAAACGGCTATGCTCGTATTCCACCTGCGTGTGGAAACGCAGGGCGGGATCCTTCAGGCGGCGGCGCAGGCGCTGCCGGAAACGGGCCGTCTTCTGGCCGGGGATCACCGTCTGCCGGAAGCGCAGTTCCCCCCGCCGGGCCGGGGAAGCCGGTTCGCCGTAGGCGGCCAGATGATAGACCGTCAGCTCTGACAGGAAAAACTGGTGAAAGACTGAACGTCCGTGCCAGCGGCAGCGCAGAAGCGGGAAAAACAGGCCGGGGTGCAGCATGATCGCCCGCTTGAAAAAGCCGGGCGTTTTGCGGCCGATGGCTTCCAGCATCCGGCGGCTGGCCGTGCAGAGAGACGCCTGCCGGGGCCGTCGGGTCAGACGCGCGCCGCCCTGCAATAGCCGCGCCGCCGGATCATCTCCGCGTGCGGTCTGCTCCGCTTCCACCTGCCCCATCAGAAGCCCCTTTTCCGCAACGCCGATCAGCGCCAGAGGCACGTTCGCGGGCAGATAGCTTCGGAAGGACTCCATCGTCGCGTAGCCGCCGTAGTCCAGCACAAAGCAAGGCTTGATGTTCAGCTTTTGCAGATAGTCCGCCATGGCCCGGGCGCCTTCGGCCCCGCTGAGACCGTCCATGCTCAGGGCCAGAAACAGATCGCCCCCCGGACAGTATCCGTCCCGAAGCAGCTCCTCCAGCGCCTCCAGAAGAGCCACCACATGGGCGCGGCTCATGGGGACGCTCAGGGGAATGTCCGGCACATTGGGCATAAACGGCGTCACCTGTCCGTCAGGCACGTCCAGATGCCCGGTGAAGATCAGCGGATCCGTAACACTGGCACCCTGCAGATGCAGCAGAACGCTTCCTTTCGGGAAGCGCTCCTGTTTGGTTTTGGAAAAAACCAGCGGGTAGCATTCCCGCAGCACCCCCATGGCATCGCCTGCCTTCTGCTCGTCGTAGCCGCCGTAGGCGCTCAGACGGCACAGGGCTTCCCGGGCGCGGTCGTAGTTCAGGGGGGCCAAAAATTCACTCATGGCGTACCTCCGGGAAAAAAATCAATAAAAGAAAATGAAAAAGGAAGGAGGGAAAAACCCTCGACCCTTTTGAAAAACCACTTTACAGTTTTCGGTTCATGATGGACACAATCAGGCTGCTTTCGGAGAAGGTTTTGGCCAGCATGCTCTGATCGGCCAGCGTGCGGAAGTTTTCGATGGGGATAACGCTTTCCAGAAGGGGCAGCACGGTAAAGCAGACGTAGCACAGCAGCACGCCCACCAGAAAGCCGAACGCGCCTCCGGCCAGCCAGTCCAGATGCTTGAGGATCGGAAAACGAAATACGGCCCGCACCAGATTGATGAGGATATGCACCACGATAAAGCAGGCCGCAAAGCACAGAAGGAAGCACAGTACGTTGATGGATACGCTCAGAATGGTCTGGTTCACGTAATCGCCCACGTTGGTGGCCATGCTGCCCAACGGGCTGAACACCTGCGCCGACAGGTTGTGCTTCAGAAGGGTGCCGATGGGTTCGGGCAAATTGGCCTTCTGCACCACCTGCGTAATGGCGTCCCCGGCCAGACCGCTGACCGCCTGACTGCTCAGGTCCAGATCACCCAGCAGGCTCTGGGAATCGGTGTAGGTGGAGATCATCCGGGTAATGTCGGTATTGGACGCAACGACATCCGCCAGCCGGGGATAAAGCAGAAAGGAACCCACGATGGACAGAAGGCTTCCGCCAAGGCTCAGCACCGACTGGATAAACCCCCGGTACAGGCCGAAAAGCACGCAGATCAGGATGATGGCAAGGGCCGCAAAATCAATGGGATTCAGGCTTCATTCCTCCTTTGAAAAGGGCAGGCAGGACGCATGGGTCACATACCGCTGATCAGATTGCCCCGGGGCAGGGTAAGCACGTAGACTTCTTCGCCGCAGGCCACGATGATGCGTCCGTCGCTGAGGGTATCCACCAGCCGGGTAGCCTCGCTGTCAAGGGGCAGGTCGAAGGTGGTAAAACGGCTGTCGTTCAGCCCGGCCCGCAGAAGCTGGGCAGCGGACAGGGCGTAAATGGTGCGGTTCCAGACCGTTGCGCCAATGCAGCTGGCGGGCAGGCTGTAGCGTTTGTCCACACTGGAACCGGAAATGAGCCGCAGCTCCCGGATGTCGTAAATGCTGTCGGACTGAGAGGTGGGGCTGAAGAGCATCAGTGCGCTGCCGCGCTCGGGGATCTCGTCGTCCAGAAGCCGCCAGCCGTATACCAGTACGCTCTGAGCGGTATCCTCGGTGCCCCGGTAGTTGAAGGCCCGCATCTTGCGGGTGTTGATGACCCGCAGGGTGCCGTTGTCGTAGATGACCCGGTAGGTGATGTTTTCCCCCAGCGAGACCTCGCCGGTGTTCATCTTGCCCACCTCGAAGGTATTGAGGATGCTGTTGGCGGCGGTGCCGTATACGTCCAGCGCCAGCGTCCACATGTACTCGCCGTTGGGGCCGTAGAAGCCCAGATCCAGCAGGATCAGGTTTTTGTATGCGTCGGCCTCCTCGTCCATATGAGCGCCCGCCATGTCCTTGACCAGCAGGCGGGGGGAATCGGTCTCGCCGACCACCGCGCCCAGATACTGCCTGCCGATGCGGCAGAACTGCACTTCCTCGCCCAGGTTGTCGTTGTAGCTGGAATTGCCGTTCTGGTCCAGAATATAAACCGTGGAACCCACCCAGGCGGCAATATGCTCGCCGTCGCAGTCAAAGCCCGCGTTGGCCCCCAGCTGGAACGACCAGCGCACCGCCCCCGTGGCGCTCATGCAGTGGATGCTCATGCCGTCGTAATACAGCACATAATTGCCGAATGCCCTGATGTTTTCATCGTAGGGACAGGGCAGCCGGGTAGCGGTGACGCCGGTGGTCTGCCGGTCCTGCACCAGAGACAGGATCCCCCACGTCAGAAGGCCCGCCGCGGCCAGCACGGCGATCAGGATCAGCACCGCTTTGCCTTGTCTGCTTTTCTTTCTCTGCATGACGTAAGCCTTTCTTCCGCCGCCTCCCCCAAAAAAGACGAAAGGCCGGCGCGGTTTCTTGCAATCTTGAAAATTCGAACCAACGGAAATTCGAAATTTTCCATTGTTATTATATCCCTGCACGGGAAAGGATGCAAGTGTTCGCCTTTCGGCGCTATCTGTGTTATACTGTGGGAGTCCTTTTGCTCCTTTTTATATGGAATCATTTCAAGAGAAAGAAGGCTGGGATCATGTCCGAAAAACGCAGGGCCAGGGCCGAAGCATGGCAGGCCGTCAAGTTCACCCTTTTCTCCGCCAGCGCGGGCGTCATTCAGGTGGTCAGCTTCGAGCTTTTGTCCAAGGCGCTGAAGCTGCCCTACTGGGGCAGTTACCTGACGGCGCTGTGCCTGAGCGTATTGTGGAACTTCACCTTCAACCGGCGCTACACCTTCCGCAGCGACGCCAGCGTGCCCCGGGCCATGGGGCTGGTGGCGCTGTTCTACGCGGTGTTCACGCCCCTGTCCACCTGGGGCGGCAGCGCCCTGACCGGCGCGGGCTGGAACGAGGATCTGGTGCTGGTGATCACCATGCTCCTGAATTTCGTGCTGGAGTTTCTCTACCAGAAGCTCGTGGTCTACCGCAACCTGACCGACACCAACGACGTGGCCAGACGGGCCATGGAAAAAGAGCAGGAAGCCCAGAATAAAGCCTGCTGAAATTGAAAGAAAGAAGCGAAGCAATGAAGCTGCCCAAGAACTGGAAAAAGATCCTCTCCATGGCGCTGTTTGTCGTGCTGGTGGGCCTGCTGGGCTGGTACTTATACCGCCACTGGGACGAAATGCGCGGCCTGCTCACGCTGGACGGGCGCACCGTGGCGCTGCTGATCCTGTTTGCGCTTTGCGGCTGCGTGATGAACTGCGTCTACCACCGCCTGATCTTAAGCGTATACGACGTGCCGCTGGACGTGGTGGACTGGATGGGCGTGGTGTTCGTCGCCAACGCCATCGCCTATGTGCTGCCCATGCGGGCCGACCTGATCTTTTCCGCCACGTACTACAAGCGGGCCAAGGGGCTGGCGTATGTCAAAAGCGTCAGCATGGCGGCGGGCAACGTGGTGTTCGGCGTGATGTTTGCCCTTTTGCAGATGCTGGCGGCGCTTCTTTGCGCGGGTTTTCTGAACGGCCAGTGGCCCCTGCTTCTGTGGGCGGTGCTGGGCGCGGGCGTTCTGGGCGTGGCGGCGTTTCTGTGGCTGGCCCTGCGGCTGGAGGATCGCCAGCCCGCCTTTGTGCGGAAGCATAAGCTGCTCCGGGACGTGATCACCGGCTTCAACGCCCTTCTGCGCAGCCGGAAAATGCTGCGCAATCTGCTCCTTTGCCTCATCGTGAACAATGTGTTCCAGATTCTTCTGTATATGGAGTGCTTCCGGGCGGTGGGCATGCCCGCGCCGTTCCATCAGGTGCTTCTGTACAACAGCCTGAGCTGGCTGAGCACGGTTCTGAGCATCGTCCCGGGCAACATCGGCCTGAAGGAAGCCGTGCTGGGCGTGGCGGCCAGTCAGATGGGCGCCCTGTTCCAGAGCGGCGTAGCGGCCTCGCTGATGCAGCGGGCGGCGGTAATGATCGTCTATCTGGTGATGGGGCTTGCGTTCGCGTGGCCCGTTTGGCGGCGCTATACCCGCGGAAAGAAGGAAGAGCTTTCTCATGAATGAGATTTTACAGGAAAAGATCCGGCTCCTGCCGGAAAGCCCGGGCTGCTACATCATGAAAAGCGGCGGGGAGATCATCTACGTGGGCAAGGCCGTCAACCTGAAAAACCGGGTGCGGCAGTATTTTCACGGCACCCATACCCCCAAGGTGGCGGCCATGGTCAGCCGGGTGGACGATTTCGACCTGATGCTGTGCCAGACCAATCTGGAGGCCCTGACGCTGGAATGCAACCTCATCAAGAAATACAAGCCCTTCTACAATATTCTTTTGAAGGACGACAAACACTATCCCTACCTGCGCATCGACTTTCGGGAGCCCTATCCCCGGCTGACGCTGGCCCGGCGAATGGACAGCCACGACGGGGCCCGGTATTTCGGGCCTTATATCGGGGCCACGGCGGTGCGGCAGGTGATGGACGAGGTACGGCGGTTCTTTCCCCTGCGCACCTGCAACCTGACCCTGCCCCTGAAAGCCCCCCGCCGGCCCTGCATGCACCATCAGGTAGGCGAATGCAAGGCCCCCTGCGCGGGCCTGATCTCCGAAGAAGACTATGCCGCCATCCTAAAGCGGGTGGTGGCCTTCCTCAACGGCGACAGCCGGGAGCTGGTATTCGAGCTGCAAAAGGAAATGATCGCCGCCAGCCAGCGGATGGAATATGAGCGCGCCGCCGAGCTGCGGGACAAGCTCTACGATATTCAGGGCCTGATGGAACGCCAGCATGCCATCCAGACCCGGGATGTGGAGCAGGACGTGCTGGCCGTGGCGCTGAATGAGCAGGACGCCATGGTGCAGCTGACCCACATTCGGGGCGGGCGCATGGAGGAAGGCCGTTCCATCCTGATGGAGGGCTGCGGCGGCGAGGATCCGGCCCAGATCCTGAGCCAGTTCCTGACCCAGTATTACGATGACGAGCATCTGATCCCCCGCAACGTGCTGGTGCAGACCCTGCCCGAGCCGGTGGAAGAGCTGGAGCAGTGGCTCCGGCTGCGCAAGGGCGGCGCGGTCACGCTGACCGTACCCCAGCGGGGCGACAAGCTGGAGCTGGTGAAGCTGGCCCGGAAGAATGCCCAGAACGCGCTGGATCATCATTATCAGAGCGAGCAGGTCAAGTACATGCGCACCACTTTGGCCATGAAGGAGCTGATGGAAGCCCTTCACCTGCCCAACCTGCCCCGGCGCATCGAGGGATACGATATTTCCAACACGCAGGGCATCCTGAGCGTGGCCAGCATGGTCGTGTTCGAGGGCGGTCTGCCCGCCAAGAAGGAATACCGCCACTTCCGCATCAAGACCGTGGAGGGGGCCAACGACTTTGCTTCCATGGCGGAAGTCATCGGGCGGCGCTTCACCCACGGCCTGCAGGAAAAGCACGAACGGGAGGAACAGGGCCTGCCCGGGCCGGGCGGGCGTTTCTCCACCCTGCCGGACGTGGTGCTGATCGACGGCGGCCCGGAGCAGCTTCTGTTTGCCCACCGGGCCATGGAGGAGGCCGGGGCCAGCGTGCCCATGTTCGGCCTTGCCAAGCGATTTGAGGAGATCTATCTGCCCGGCAGGCCCGATCCCATCGTGCTGGACCGGCGCTCCAACGCCCTGCATCTGGTGCAGTACGTCCGCGACGAGGCTCACCGTTTCGGCATCACCCATCACCGGGCCCTGCGCGGCAAAAACAGCATCCAGAGCGAGCTAAGCTCCATCGAGGGCATCGGCCCCAAGCGCCAGACGGAGCTGATCCGCCACTTCAAGAGCGTGAAGGCCGTCTTTAGCGCCACGGAGGACGAGCTTTGTCAGGTGGAGGGCATCAGCAAGGAAATGGCCCGCCGCATTCTGGAACACGGGCGGCCGAAGCTCGAAGAATAAGGATGGAAGGGAAAAAGCGCTGTGGGCGCGGCCCTGAATCATATACTAAAGGAGGAATCCATTTTTATGAAGGCAGCGGTATTTTACGGAAAAGGCGACATTCGGGTGGACGAGCACTATCCCATGCCGGAGGTAGGGCCGGAATCAGTGCTGATCCAGGTCAAGGCCTGCGGCGTATGCGGCACGGACGTGCATATCTACGGCGGCGCGCAGGGCGCGACGGAATGCAACCCGCCGGTGATTCTGGGGCATGAGTTCAGCGGCGTGGTCGCGCAGGTGGGCAGCGCCGTCACCCGGGTAAAGGTGGGCGACCACGTGACTGTAAACCCCAACATTTCCTGCGACGCCTGCGACCAGTGCCGCCGGGGCAATCCCCATTTCTGCGACTCCATGGCCGCCACCGGCGTGAACTATGACGGCGGCTTTGCCGAATACTGCGCCGTGCTGGAA
>CAKUCE010000145.1 GCA_934643535.1 uncultured Clostridia bacterium
GACGGTCTTCCCCCGTGGAAAACCGCATCCGGGAGGCGGCGCGCTGCTTCTGCATATACTGCTGATAGGTCATGGCAGGCTTTTCTTCCTCCTTCCGGGCGGGCTTGTCGTCCAGAAAGGGGGCCTCCAGAAACATGGGTTCCGCCTTTGGGCGGACGGGCCGGGCGTTGGGCCGTTCCAGCAGCGTGGCGCGGAATTCCGTCTCCTTCGGCTGACGTTCGGCTTTTTGCAGGGGCTTCGGCTCCCGAACGGGCCTGAGTTCCCGCGCGGGACGCGAAGACTCCGGCTGACGGGACGCTTTTGCCGCCCGGGCGGGCTTTTCGGCAGCCGTTTTCTCGGGCCGGACGGGCTTTTCAGGCCGTGCGGCTTTCCTTTCCGCCTTTTCGGGACGTTTGGCGGGCTGAGACGGGCGGACCGCCTCCGCCGCCATCCGTTCCCGCTTGGAGGGCCGGGGCTGAGGCGGCTGCTTCACCGTTTCGGTAAAGACCTGCATGGGCCACTGACTTTCCCTGCGGGGGATCTGTTTGCCGATGAGCTTTTCAATGGCCTTGAGATCCTTCATTTCATCGATGCAGCAGAAGCTAACGGCCACGCCCTCGTGTCCCGCCCGGCCCGTGCGGCCGATGCGGTGGACGTAGGATTCAGGCTCATGGGGCAGGTCGTAGTTGAACACGTGAGACAGGCCGGCAATGTCGATGCCACGGGCGGCGATGTCGGTCGCGATGAGTACGTGAATCTTGCCCTGCTTGAACTGGGCAAGCGCTTCCTGCCGGGCGCCCTGACTCTTATCGCCGTGAATGGCCCGGGCCTGAATGCCCTCCCGGCTCAGTTCCCGCACCACCCGGTCCGCGCCGTGCTTGGTGCGGGTAAAGACCAGCGCGCTTTCCACCTCCGGGCGGCGCAGAAGGTCGGCCAGCAGGTGCTTCTTGTTGGCCTTATCCACCAGATACAGGCTCTGGTCGATGGCATCCACCGTGCTGCTGACCGGGTCTACCTTCACGCTGACCGGATTTTTGAGGATGCTCATGGCCAGCTTCTCCACCTCGGCGGGCATGGTGGCGGAGAAGAAAAGGGTCTGCCGTTTGTCCGGCAAAAGGGCGATGACTTTTTTTACATCATGGATGAAGCCCATGTCCAGCATCCGGTCGGCTTCATCCAGCACGAAAATCTCGATTTGGGCAAGGCTGATGAAGCCCTGACCGATCAGGTCGTTCAGCCGTCCGGGCGTAGCCACCAGAATGTCTACGCCGCGCTTGAGCTGCTCCACCTGGGGCTGCTGCCCCACGCCGCCGAAAATGACGCAGGAACGCAGCGGCAGCCGTTTGCCGTAGGCCACAAAGTTTTCCTGAATCTGCAGGGCCAGTTCCCGGGTGGGCGTCAGGATCAGCGCCCGAATATTCTGAGTTTTCCCGGCGGGCCGCTCCTGATAAAGCCGCTGCAAAATCGGCAGGGCAAAGGCGGCGGTCTTGCCGGTGCCCGTCTGGGCGCAGCCCAGCACGTCTTTTCCCGCCAGAACGGTGGGGATCGTATCCCGCTGAATGGGGGTGGGGGTCTCATAGCCGCAGGCTTTTACCGCGGTCAAAAGCTGCGGAAGCAACGGCAGTTCGTCAAAATTCAATAAACGGTTCCATTCCTTTCCCAATCCAATCCGGCGTGGCTCAGTGACGGACGGGGCCGCGCTTCATGGTTTTCTTCCGGGGATAGAGCGTAAACAGAGCCTCCCCGGGCTGATCTGGTTTCGTCGGTTTCATGAGAAGGCCGTCCTTTCCGGTTTTTGAGGGGGACGCTTCTCATTCTTGCCATTTTTTCAAAGAGAATGCACCCGGCGCACCAGCGCTTCCGGCTCCTCCGCCCGGAAAAAGGCGGTGCCCATGACCAGCGTGTCGATCCCGGCCTGCGCCAGTTGGGGGGCATTGTCCCCATTGATGCCGCCGTCGGCCTCGATGTCTCCGGAAAAGCCCATGGCCCGCAGCTGGGCAGCCTTGGGCAGCACGTCCGGCATCAGCTTCTGTCCGCCGAAGCCCGGCTCCACCGTCATCAGCAGCACCCGGTCCAGCAGGGGCAGGGCCTCCCGCAGGGCTTCGACGGGGGTGTCCGGCTTCACCGACGCGCCCACCCGCACGCCCAGCTCCCGCAGCCTGCGCAGGCAGGGCAGGAAGTCGTTGGCCTCCTGATGGATGGTGATGGTGCCCGCGCCGGATTGGGCGAAGTTTTCCACGTATTTCAGCGGATCGGAGATCATCAGATGCACGTCGCAGTGCAGGTCAAGCTCCTTGTGAATGGCCGCAAGCAGGCTGGGGCCAAAGCTGATATTGGGCACAAAATGGCCGTCCATCACGTCAAAATGCAGTTCGTCGCAGCCGGTATCCTTCACCAGCTTCACGGCTTCAAACATCCGAAGGGGGTCGGCGGCCAGAATGGACGGGGCGATCTTAGTCATAGCGATTCCTCCATGCTTCTTTTACGCGGCTCAACAGCAGGTGATAACGTTCCAGCCGTTCCCTGCCCAGTTTTCCTTCCCGGGCGGCCTCCAGCACGGCGCAGTCCGGCTCGCTCAGATGATAACAGGGGGAAAAACGGCACTGCCCCTCATAGGGAGCAAAATCGGGGTAATAATCCTTGAGCTGAATGGGTTCCATGCCCATTTCCAGCTCCAGCAGGCTAAAACCGGGGGTATCCAGCACCTGATAGCCGTCCCGGAACATCAATTCCGCATGACGGGTGGTGTGACGGCCCCGGCTGATCTTGCGGCTGATCTCGCCGGTCTTCAGTTCCAGTCCCGTGGCGGCGCTGAGCAGCGTGCTCTTGCCCACGCCGGACTGACCGGCGAAGCAGCAGACGCCTTCCCGCAGGACGGAGCGCAGCTCGTCCAGCCCCTCGCCCGTTTCGGCGCTGACCCGGAGAATGGGAACCTGAAGCGTGCTGTATTCCCGCACAAGGCTTTCGTACACCTCTGAGGAGAGGTCGCACTTGTTGGCCACCAGCACCGGGCGGATGTTCTGCCGGGCTGTCATGACCAGCAGGATGTCGATCAGCAGATAGTCCGGCTCCGGCTGGGGGGCCAGCACCAGCAGCACTGTGCGGATATTGGCTACCGGAGGACGGATCAGCTCGCTGTCCCGGGGCAGGATCTCCTCCACCCAGCCGTGTTCGTCCCCGCTGGCGGGGGTGAACAGGATTCGATCCCCCACCATGGGCGTTATGTGCTGCTTGCGGAATTTTCCCTTGGCCCGCAGCACATGCACCTCTCCGTCTGGCTGACGGGCGTAGTACAGGCCGCCCACGCCCTTGACGATCACGCCCTCCCGGGCGCTCTGTTCCATCAAGCTGTTTCCTCCTATTCCATGGTCACGGGCTGTTCCAGATAGAGCTTCCCGTCCACATACACCCGGCAGGACGCGCTTCCGCCATAGGCGGAGCTGAGGGGCGTGATCACGCTGCCGCTCTGCCCGGCGGGGTACACGGCGGAATATTGCTCCACCTCCTGCCCGTTTTCCATCAGCGTTACCCGGATCGTCCGGTCCTGATCGGCCTTTTCCATGGTAAAGCTGATCTCGCCCTTATAACCCTTGCTCTGCGTGGCAACGGTCAGCACCACCGGCGCGTCCAGAACGGCCAGCGTGCCCGAAACGGGGTTCTGGGCCATGACCATGCCGATCTGGCTTTCATCCAGCACCTCCACATAGACGGTTTCGCCTACGGAAAGCTGGTTTTCCCGAAGCAGCCTGGCCGCTTCCTCCTCGGTGCGGGCGGTCACGTCTGGCACCAGCGTACTGCCGCCGGAAATGGTCAGTTCCAGCTCCTGCCCGGGGGTAAAAGGCTCGCCGCCCTTGGGGTTCTGCTGCAGAATGGTGCCCAGCGGCTCCGTGGACACCGAACGGATGACCACGATGCTGAATCCCTGCTTGCGCAGATCCTTGGAAAGATTGTCATACAGCTGTCCCACGCAGTCGGGGATGGTGTCCCGACTGGGGCCCAGGCTGACGGTGGCCAGCAGGCTGTCGCCCCGGCTCATCTCCGTATCCGGCTCGGGAAGCTGGGAAATCACCACCCCGGCGGGGATGAGATCGCTGTTCTGCTCGGTCTGCTGCCAGCCCAGCCCGGCCCGTCTGGCCATAGCCATGCCTTCCTCGGCGGTGTAGCCCTCCACATCCGGCGCGATGACCCGGTTGGTCACCCGATGGAAAATCGCCAGAATGCCGAAGGTCAGCACGGCCAGCACCACCACGGTAGCCGCGGCGGTCAGCACAATGCTCCGGCGGGAATAGCGCCGTCTCTTCATCCGGCCGGTGGTCTGCGAAACCGGGCCGGGCCGGTAGGGCTTGCTTTCGGCGGGACGCTTGGGCGGCTGCACCGGCTGCTGCCGTCCCGGAGTCATCGCCCCGGCGGGAAGACGGGCAAAGCCCGTCTTCAGCGTTTCGGGGTCCAGCTTGCCGTCCTTGGCCTGCAGAAGCGCGTCCGCCATTTCCCGGGCGCTCTGAAAGCGGTCCTTGGGGTTTTTGGCCAGCGCCTTCATCACCACCGCCACCACGGCGGGCGGCGTTTCCGGCGCATAGTCGGTAATGGGCGGGGGCGCGTCGTTGATGTGCTGCATGGCCACGGAAACGGGCGTATCGCCCACGAAGGGCACCCGACCGGTGAGCATCTCGTACATCACCACGCCGGTGGAATAAATATCGCTGGTGGCCTCCACCACGCCGCCCATGGCCTGTTCCGGCGAGGAATAATGCACCGACCCTACCACCGTATCGCCCTTGGAGATGGTAAAGGCGTTGGTCATGCGGGCAATGCCGAAGTCCGCCACCTTCACATGGCCGTCGGAGTGGATCAGCACGTTCTGGGGCTTGATGTCCCGGTGGATGATGCCGTTGTCATGGGCGTGCTGCAGGGCGCTTAAAATGCGCACGGTGATCTGGATGGCGGTGGTCGTGTTCAGCCGTCCCTTCTGGCGGATCACGTCCTTCAGGGTGCTGCCGCTGACGTATTCCAGCACCAGATAGCGGTATTCGCCCTCCACGCCCACGTCCAGCAGGTTGACGATGTTGTGATGGCTCATCAGGCTGGCGGCCTGAGCCTCCCGCTGGAAGCGTTCCAGAAATTCCTTGTCGGAATTGTATTCGCTTTTGAGAATTTTCACCGCCACGCTGTGGCCGGTACGGATATCCACCGCCCGGTAGACCAGCGACATGCCGCCCTGGCCGATAAAGTCCTCCAGCTGATAGCGCTCGGCGAAGATCATGCCTTTCATCATTCGCCCTGCACCTCCATCACCCGGCCCAGCACAAAGGTGATATTGTCCGTGCCGCCGTGCTCCAGCGCCAGCTCCAGCAGACGGTCTGCGGCCTTTTCTTCATTCATGGTCTGAAGAATTTCTTCGATGTCCTGATCGTCCACCATGTTGTACAGGCCGTCAGAGCAGACGAGCCACAGGTCGTCCAGCTGCTTGTCCTCGGAAAGCACGTCCACCTCCACCACCGGGTCGATGCCCACGGCCCGGGTGATGATGTTGCGGTAGGGATGCTTCTTCGCCATTTCCGGGGTGATGACCTGATTGCGCAGAAGCTCGCCCACCACGCTGTGATCCTGCGTGATCTGGCTGAGCTTGCCGTCCCGGAGACGGTAGGCGCGGCTGTCGCCCACGTGGCCGATGAGGATGCGCCGCTCGCCCTCCCACAGAAGGGTCATGGTGGTGCCCATGCCGGTCAGGTTTTCGTCGCTGCCCGCCATGCCGTAGATGCGGCGGTTGGCGGCCTCCAGGCCCATGCGCAGCGCGTCCTCCTCCGGTTTTTTCCGGGAGAGGGCGTTTTTGACCACCTGCACGGCCACCCGGCTGGCGGTTTCCCCGCCCTTGTGGCCGCCCATGCCGTCGGCGACGCCGTAAAGCCGTCCCTCTACCAGCAGACTGTCCTGATTGCTGGCCCGTACCAAACCCTGATGTGTTCTGTGGCAAACCCGCATGATGGTGTTACTCCTTTGATTTTCCTTCCAGTTCCCGCCGCCGCAGCTGACCGCAGGCTCCGCCGATGTCGGAACCCATTTCCCGGCGCACGGTGGCGGAGATGTGGCGGCTTTCCAGCGTATGCAGGAAGCGCTGCACCGCCTCCGGCGACGCGGGGCGCAGCGCCCGCTCATCCACGTGGTTCAGGGGGATCAGATTCACATGGCACTGCAGTTCTCTGAGCAGCGCGGCCAGTTCGACGGCATGCTCCGGGCGGCTGTTGAGCTGGTCGATGAGCGCATACTCAAAGACCACCCGGCGGCCCGTTTTCTTCACATATTCCCGCACGGCGGCCATGACCTCGCCAAGGGGCCAGCGCCGGGCGATGGGCATAATCTGCCGCCGGATCTCGTCGTTGGGGGCGTGCAGGGACAGGCTCAGCGTAATGCCCAGATTTTCCTCCGCCAGCCGGCGGATCTGATCCGCCAGACCGCAGGTGCTGACGGACACGTTGCGCAGGCTTAGGTTCAGCCCTTTTTCTTCATTCACCGCCCGCAGGAAACGCACGGTGTTGTCGTAATTATCCAGCGGCTCGCCGCTGCCCATGAGGACGATATGGCCTACCCGGCCTTTTTCGCCCAGATAGCGGTTGGCCAGCAGCACCTCCGAGAGCATTTCCCCGCTGGAAAGGCTTCGGACGCAGCCGTTCAGGGTGCTGGCGCAGAAAGCGCAGCCCATTTTGCAGCCCACCTGCGTGGAGATGCACAGCGAATAGCCGTAATGATAGTGCATCAGTACGCCTTCGATCAGGTTATCGTCCCGGCAGCGGAACAGGAACTTCACCGTGTCGTCCTTCCGGGAAGGAAACACGCCGTACAGCTCCATGGGCAGATCGTCGCAGGTCTCCATCAGCTGCTCCCGCAGGGCCTTGGGCAGGTTGCTCATCTCCGAAAAGGGCACACCCCGGGTCAGCCAGCCATACACCTGACCGGCCCGGAAAGCAGGCTGGCCCAGCTCCTTGAAATAGGCTCCCAGCTCGCCGGGGGTCATATCCAGCAGGATACGTTTTTCCGGCATCAGTAGTTCCTCCGCAGGCGGACAATGTAGAAGCCCTCCACCTGATCCCGGAAGCCCAGCAGCTGCAAGCCCAGAGCGTCCTGCTGCAGGCGCAGCTCCGCCGGGAAGGTCAGGGGCATGGGCTCGGTGGTATATTCGGGATGCTCCTTCAGGAACGCCTCGATCTGGGCTTTGTTTTCCTCCGGCAGCACGGAGCAGGTGGAGTACACCAGCAGTCCGCCGGGGCGAACGTAGCGGCACACCGTGTTCAGCAGCTTCTTCTGGGTCTCCACGATGACGGGAAGGTCGCTTTCCTTCAGGCGCAGCTTGATGTCCGGTTTCTGGCTCAATACGCCAGTGCCGGAGCAGGGCGCGTCCAGCAGCACCGCGTCCAGCGTTTTTTCCATATCGGGACGGTACTCGCAGGCGTTCTTCACCGCCGTGCGCAGGTTGTCCAACCCCAGGCGGCGGCGAACGCCGTCCAGCAGAAGCGCGCGCTTTTCGTGCAGCTCCCACGCATAGACCCGGCCCGTCAGCTGCATGGCCTCGCACAAATAGGCGGATTTGCCGCCGGGGGCCGCGCACGCGTCCAGAATTTTCATGCCAGGCCTGGCCTGCACCGCTTCGGCGGCCAGCATACTGCTCTGGCCCTGAATGGAGTAAAGCCCCGCCTGATAATCCGGATCGAAGCCCGGCTCCGTCACGCCTTCCAGCAGATAGGCGTGAGGAGCCACGCCCGCCCGGAAGGTCAGGTTCTTCTTGCGCAGCAGGTCTTCGAAACTGTGGTCGTCCAGCTTGAGCAGGTTAGGCCGCACGGTGGTAGGATGGCTGCTTTCCCGGTACAGGAGCATCTGCTCCGCCGTTTCAAAGCCGTAGGCCCCGGCGAGCTTCTTCACCAGCCACAGGGGTGCGGAGCTTTCCACATGGAGCCATTCCTCCGGGTCTTTTTCCTTGTCCGGCCAGGACAGCTCGTCCTTTCCCCGGATCAGGTTGCGCAGCACCGCGTTCACAAAGCCCGCGGAGGCTTCCATGCCCATCGTCTTGACCAGCTTCACGGATTCGTCCACGGCGGCGCTGTCCGGCACCCGT
>CAKUCE010000146.1 GCA_934643535.1 uncultured Clostridia bacterium
TCAGCGTTTTCGCCGTGATGCTGCCCTCAACGATCTTCTCGCCGCCGTCAATCGAAGCGTCCTGAATGTCGTCGTTGCCGATCTGTTTCAATGTGCTGGTGACGCTGCCGTCCTCATCCACGGAAACGACATAAAAATGCCCGTCCTTTCCTTTTGCCACCAGCTCGCCTACGGTCAGGCTGACCAGATTGGCTTCCGTTACAGCGAGCTTGGCGATATACAGCTCGCCTGCAGTGCCCTGGGTGATAATAGCGGTATCCGTGGTCAGATCCCTGATACGCGCCCAGTCGATATCCGCCGTCCGGATGCTGGCGCTGGCCACGGCGGCAATGGCTGCGGAAAGCGTCTGGATGGAGGCCCATTCAATGTCGGCGCCGGCGATATTGGCGGTGGTCAACTGAGCGCGGCTGATCTTTGCAATGGCCGCGGAAAGCGAATCAATTTCCGCCCAGTTGACATGGGCGTTGACAATATTGGCGGCGGTGATCTGGGCGGCGGCAATGGCGGCGACGGAAACGTACAGCTCGTCCGTGGTAACGCTGCCCGCCGCCAGCTCCCGGATCCTGGCGGTCACCGCCGTCAGGGCGTTCACGTTCAGGGTTTCGATCAGAGCTCTGGCGATATGGGCCTCCGTAATGGCCGCCGTCTGGATATGCGCGGAGCCAATGGCCGCGTTCCTGATTTTCAGCGAGCCTACGGAACCGTTGATCAGCTGTCCCGCCCCGATGGTATTCAGCGCCAGCTTGGAGCCGGTGATGGAGCCGGCGGCCAGCTGCCGGGAGGAGATACTCACGTCCTCCAGGGTATCCGCCGCCGTGCCCAGGGTCATGGCGGTGTACTTCTGCAGCAGGCAGTCGTAGGTATACTGGGTCATGCGCATGGAAACCTCCACCGCCAGCCGGGGAACGACGACCCGCACGCTGTCGCCCAGATAGATTTCCGATAAAATACCGAATTGCTTATATTCCTCGGTATTCCGCAGATTCAGAAAGTCCACCTTCAGCGTTACGTCAGGCAGATCACAGCCCGCGGCGTACTGGGCCTGCGCAGCCTGCCGCAATTCAACAAAGCACTGTTCCTTTGTTTTCGGCTTGTCCCCGTCGTCCGACTCTCTGACCTCGGAAACGGGCAGGTGCATCCATTTGGGATGGGGATAGCTATTCAGACAGGGGCTGTCCACGTACAGTTCCGGCAGATACAGCACGTTGCCGTCCCTGTCCTCTCCGGTTGGCAGAATACGGGTGGTCACGCCGGTTTCGTCCACGTCGTAGGAAATCCCCAGCAGATTTTTTCCTTCACGAATCTGTATATCCGTATCCCGGCCCACCCGCTGAACCAGATACACGTCGTACCAGTCCCGGGCCAGCTCGCCCTGGTATTTGCCTGTCACGCCGTCCTCTCCCAGCAGGGCTTCCACAGGGTTCACGTTCTGAAAGGAAACGTCCTGGGCTGTACCGGAAAGATCGGAATAGAAGCGGAAGCCGTGAGGCGACAGGCAGCGCTCCGACAGTCCTTTCACCACGGCGGCTCCGGAAGCGGCGGGAGAGGGGCGATACTCCCGCACCATGTTGTCCAGCAGGTCGTAGAAAATATGGCGGGCGTACACAGTGACGCGGGTCAGCTCCGGCACGACCCGGTAAATGCGGAAGGGCTGGTCCCGCAGGGGGCGGCTTTCCGCTACGGAGCGGACCGCCTCTGTAAAGGTGGCTTCCGTGCGGCTGTGCCGGAGAAAGCGGGCGTCCATATAGCCCCGTTTGCCGTCCGGCAGGACGGCCTCGTACCAGCCGGCGTTGGACGTATCCAGCACGTTGACGGAAGTACCATGCGGGTACTGCTGAAGGACCTTGTAATGGGTCCCGGGGCCGGTTCTCAGCCGCAGGGTACCCTTTCGCACGGAGGCAAAGTCCCTGTCCGTATCCACCGCGTACACATCGCAGCCGTATTCCGTGCCGGTGAAGGAGGCGGAGAAGTTGACTGCCGGAGTCATGGCGGCGGGAACGGGCGCCCGCAGAATGTACCCCTCCGACAGGCGAGACCACCGGTTGTCCTCGTCGATGGGATGAACCAGCGTCAGCTCCCATTCCCCGTTGAGGGTTTCCGTGACAGTGCAGGAAAGGGGCCGGACCACGCCCAGGCCGTTGTTGGAAAAATCGGCGCAGTCGGGCGGATAAACGCAGATCATGGGGATAACACCTCCTGACAGGGCATAAAGAAAGCGCCGTCCCTGCGGACAGCGCCGTGTCATGCCGTTTCACTATTCTCATGTCAGCTGTTTCAGATCCTGGGCGTAGGCTTTCCCGTCAAAGGGCACGCCGTCATGCAGCGTCGTGCAGAGGTACTTCAGCATAACGGCGGCGATCCTTTCCTTTGCCTGCTCCTCGGATAGTCCGGCCGCCTTCCATCGCGCCAGCGCTTCTCCGACTTCAGGCGGCGTTTTGTCACGAACCTGGTTCTCGACCGCATCCAGCAGCAGCGCCTTCAGAAACGGATTAGGCTGGATGCTTTCTTCAAAATCATGCACTGGATTCATCCTCCATTCGATCTGCCGTCAGGATTCCGTTGCTGCTCCTGCTCTTTACGCCTGCAGTCTTTCCTTCAGTCTGGTGTTTCGGCTGGCGACGGTCACGTTCCGCACGGCGTATCCGACCGCCTTTTTCGTTCCCACCAGCACCAGCAGCTTTTTCGCCCGGGTGACGCCCGTATAGAGAAGATTTCGCTGCAGCATGACAAAGTGGGTCATCAGCATGGGCATGACCACGATGGGGTATTCGCTGCCCTGGGATTTGTGGATGGTGACGGCGTAGGCCTGCGCCAGCTCGTCCAGCTCCGTTACGTCGTATTCTACTTCCCGGTCGTCGAAACGGACGCGAAGATTTCTCTCTTCCAGATTCAGCGCTGAAATCGTTCCAACGTCTCCATTGAAGACTTCCTTGTCATAGTTGTTCCGGATCTGCATCACCTTGTCGTAAAGCCGGAAGCTGTATCCGCTGCGGCGCAGGCATGTCTCCGACGGATTCAGCGCCTCCTGCAGCAGCGTATTCAGGTTGGCCGCTCCCACCGCGCCCCGCTGCATGGGCGTCAGCACCTGGATTTCCGAGGGAAGCACCTGCCGGTATTTGGGCAGCCTTGTCTTCACCAGCCTGACAATCTCCTGAGCGGTGGTTTCCGGCTCCTCGGCCGGAACGAAGAAAAAGTCCGTTCCCGCGCCGTTGCTCAGGTCGGGGAACTCCCCGGCGTTGATCCGGTGAGCGTTCAGGATAATGCGGCTGCTCTGCGCCTGCCGGAAGATCCGCGTCAGGCGTACCACCGGGAACACGCCGGAATCGATGATATCCCGCAGCACGTTCCCCGCGCCCACGGAGGGAAGCTGGTCCACATCTCCTACCAGAATCAGCTGCATTCGGGGCGGGATCGCCTTGAGCAGGGCGTTCATCAGGATCACGTCGATCATGGAACACTCGTCCACAATGAGCACGTCCCCCTCCAGCCGGTTCTCCTCGTTGCGCTGATAGCCCTCCGGGGGCTTGAACTCCAGCAGGCGGTGGATGGTTCTGGCTTCCATGCCCGTGGTCTCGGTCATCCGCTTTGCGGCGCGGCCTGTGGGAGCCGCCAGCAGGATACGCTTGCCCCGGGAGCAGAGCACTGCGATCATGCCCAGGGTCGTGGTGGTCTTGCCGGTGCCCGGGCCGCCCGTCAGCACCATTACTTTGGAAACCGTGGCCTTCAGAATGGCGTCCTTCTGGATCTCATCGTATTGAAGCCCGGTCTTTTTCGCAAGCCGCTCAAAGTCTGCGCGGGCTTCGGACGGGAGACCGTCCGTATCAGCCGCCAGCCTTTTCAGCTTTGCCGCCACGCCGATCTCGGCGTAGTAAAAGGGCGGCAGATAAATGGCCTCGCCGTCCTGCTTCAGATCCTCTGTGCCCAGCATCGCTTCCAGGGCGGCGGAGATGGATTCTCTTTTCGCTTCCAGCAGTTCCTCGGCCTTTCGGAGCAGCTGCTCCTGCTCGGCGTACACATGCCCCTCGTCCGCCAGCGCATTCAGGGTGTAAAGAATCCCGCTGCGGCAGCGGAGAGGGTCGTCTTTGGCAAAGCCCAGCTTTTCCGCCAGTCCGTCCGCTGTTTTAAAGCCCACGCCCCAGATATCGTCCGCAAGGCGGTAGGGATTCTCCCTGACCACCTGAATGCTTTCGTTGCCGTAAACCTTGTAGATCTTCGCCGCGAAGGACGTGCTGACGCTATGGCTCTGGAGAAAGAGCATGATGTTCCTGATCTCCTTCTGCTTTTCCCAGCTGTCCCGGATCATCTGAACCCGCTTTTCTCCAATGCCGGGAACCAGCAGCAGCCGGTCTGTTTCCTCTTCGATCACCGTCAGGGTATCCGTGCCGAATGTCCGGACGATCCGTCCGGCGAATTTGGGCCCCACGCCCCTGATCAATCCGCTGCCCAGGTATTTCTCAATGCCGTAGACGGTGGCCGGCATGGTTTCTTCCCATTTCTCCGCACAGAACTGATTCCCGTACTTGGGATCCACCTTCCAGTCCCCCTGAAGCAGCAGAACAGAACCCACGTTTACGTCCAGCAGGTTGCCCACCACCGTCACCAGATCCTTGTAGTTCCTGACGGCGGCGCGAAGCACGGTATAGCCGTTTTCCGGGTTCTGATAGGTGATCCTTTCCACCACACAGCGCAGCGTGATCATGGGCTTTTACCTCGTTCATGCAGGATTCCCTTATATTATAACGTGTCCCGGCTTTTTCCTCAAGTAAAGTCGTTCCAACAGCAGTTTTTCTTTGCAGGCACAGACAGGTTCTTCTTTCTTCTGGAACGATTTACAAGTTTGCCCTTGGCTTATTCAGGCTGCAGTGATATAATAAAAGTAAGAAGAGTGATCACGCTTCTGTATGCCTTACTGTCCCGTCTCGCAGTTTCCGAAAGGGAGCTGCGACAGGCGGGACAGACGATTATACCAGAAAGCGCCAGTTGGGCTGGATCTCCACCAGGCTCACGTTCCCGGTCCAGCTGACGGCGTTGGTTCCGGCCTGCAGCAAAAGTCTCCGCTCATGGCGCTGTTCAGGCTGTCCAGTCCTTTATACGCCTCCTGCAGAGGCGTATCCAGCGTAATGCTGCCGTCGATGTTTTCCAGTTCCACAAGGGTCATGCCGATCATGAGGGTAATGGTTCCGCTGCCGTACACGGTCACCACAGGCTCGGAGGCTACGGTTTCGGGGTTCGTGACGAACGCGCCCGATTCCACCACCGTAATGGCGGGAACGTTTTCCTGATACCAGAAGGGTTTGCAGCGGAAGTTGACTGAAAAGCTGCGATGGGGATTGCCCCGCAGCACCTTTTCAAAAGGAATCTGATTCACGATCCGAGCATGATAAAACCCGCCCGGACGGTTGGCGAACGTGACCTTCCCGCCGCCCCTCAGCCACGCGGCCACGGCGGGGATTTTCGCCGGGTCGGGGAGCAGGCACTGCGCCGTCAGGAGCAGATCGTCGTACACCGCGTCCCCTTCCAGCGTGGTCAGGCTACCGGAGCGGCCGGGGATATTGGTGAAGGTCGCACGTTCAGCGGGTATTGTCATCGGCGGCTGTTCCAGCACATGAATCCCATATTCCGTGCATTTTACGCCGTTCCAGATGAACCAGTCGTTCACAGGGAAGCACCTCTCCTTCGGCTCACGCCAGTCTCAGCCCCTTTCCGCGCTGCTGCCGTCTGGTCAGCGCCGCAATCTCAACCGCCAGGGAGCGAATATCCTGGTCGTCCCGTACCACCATCTGCTGTACCTGAATGGTGGAGGAGACGTTGCTGTTATAGGTTTTGCGGTTATCGCTGCTGTTGGTGACAATCGCGCCGGTCTGTGCTTCACCCGTCAGGAATCGGGAAGCGTTGCGGATGACCTTCGCCTGTTCCTTGCTTTCTTTCAGCACGCCCGCACCGAAGCCGCGCATGGTCATGACGCCCACTTCGTCCCGAAACACCTGCGAAGGGCTCTTGATTTTCAGTTCCTTCTTTGCGGCGTTTACAGCTTCACGGGCGGCGGAGCGCATGGCAGAGATCACGCCGAAGCGACCAAGCAAGGATGCCTGCCTTCAGTCCCGCCATAGCGTTTACCCCTGCAGAACGGAGGGTATTTCCGTTCAGGCGGGTCTGAATTGCCGAACGTACATTCGTGGCGACCGCACGGCCTGCATCGGACATGGGATAAGCAGTCATCCCATTGGCCAGCCCCTGCGCGGCAGTACTTCCGGCACTCTTCAGGCTTTCACCCGTCAGCACGGTCTGCAAAGCGGATTCTATGGCAGACGCAGCATTCTGAGCCTCAGCAGCGAAGTCATAGCCGCTCATGCCTTCGCCAATGCCAGCTGCGACATATTCGCCAGTAGGCTTTACTCGTTTGGAGGGGGACTCAATCTGCAGCGCCGTATTCAGCGCAGCCTCCAGATTGGAAGCCACCGTTTCCGCATCGCTGTCAAAGCCCGCTTCCGTCATGCCCTGGGCTATGCCCTCGCGGATGTGTGCGCCGGTGCCGGTTACGTCCAGCCCATTCAGGAATTCTACGATAGCTTGCAGATTGCGCAGATCCTCCTCCGGAACACTTTCACCCTGCCGGATTGCGCTGACCAACTCGGCAACGTAGGCTGACATTTCGGCCACGGTATTCGGGTTAAAATCCAGCTTCATACTCTGATCCAGCACACCCAGATCGGTGGACGCTCCGAACACGGAAGCCCAGAACTTATCCCACCAGTTATAATTCAGCGTTTCCTGATAAGACTGAATCCGTCCCAGCGCGCTGTCCACCATGTCCATGGTGGTAGTCGGGCGAATGCCTGCCCAGGCTTCCTGCCATGTGCCGCCCAGCTTATAGACTTCGTCTACTACGGGAGAGATGGCGTCGATGGCTTCCTTCGTGCCGGTGATTTCGGGGGTAATCAGGATGTGCAGCGTGCCGTCCTGATCAAGACTGGCTACCGTGCTGGCGTCAATGGTTCCGTCTGGTACAGCTTCGATGGGGACTTCCACGCCGTCCTTCCAGAATTTCACCTTCCCATCCGTCAGCAGGCGATCCAGCTCGCCATCGGGTAATTCGCCCAGACGCACAGGAAGCTCCAGCGTCAGGGCAGGATTGCTTTGAAGCTGACGATAGGCCAGATAATCATAGCCCGTGATGATGACCTGCGTTTTCGGCTTGGGTACGCTGACGCCTTCTGCTTCCCTGTATTCCGTGATGTAGGCTGTAAAGGACGGAAGCAGTTGGGATTTGTCGCAGCCCGTTGCCTCAGCGTACCGGCTGACGATGGCTTCGATCTGATCCGGCGTGAGCGCGGAAAGATCGACGTTCTCCGCCTGCAGGTATTTTGCAACCATGGCGGTCACATCGTCCGGAGTCAGCGCTGTGGTCAGCGCGCCGCCCGTCGCTTCCTCATACGCCATGACGAAAGCCGTGAGTCCTTCGGGCGAAAGGCCGGAAATATCCACGCCCTGCTGCTCAGCGTATTGCGAGACATAAGCGGCAATTTCGTCCGGCTTCAGCAGCGATACATCCGCCCCGGAAGCCAGCTCTTTATAGCCAGCTACCAGACACTCCGCAATTTCCGGCGTCAGTCCGCTCACGTCTGCGCCACCTGTGACCTCGGCGTACTTTTCAACGTAGGCAATCAGTCCCTTCGGCGTGAGGGATGCAGTGCCTGCGCCTTCCGGCGCCTCCGTATAAGAGGAAATGAACGCATTCACCTTGACCTGCTGATTCTCTGCGGACAGCCCGGTGATGATGGCTTCGGTAGTGATTGCGCCGGGATTCTGGGCGAATTCGTCCCATCGTGCCTGTGCGCCGGTCATATCGAGATCGGTGGCGATTTTCAGCACCTCTTCGGGCAAGGCTTCGCCAAACATGCTGTACAATCCGGGCAG
>CAKUCE010000147.1 GCA_934643535.1 uncultured Clostridia bacterium
TCCACGTCCATCAATTTCCACAGGTCTTTGATGCCCGCCACGATCTCGTCCACGTAGGCCTGCGGGGTCACGCCCTTGGCAGCGGCCTTGCGCTCGATCTTCTGGCCGTGCTCGTCGGTGCCGGTAAGGAAGTAGGTGTCATAGCCCTCCAGCTTCTTGAAACGGGCGGCGGTGTCGGCGGCGACGCTGCAATAGGCATGACCGATATGCAGGTTGTCGCTGGGGTAGTAAATGGGCGTGGTGATGTAATACTTTTTCTGGTTTTCCATGAGGCTTTCTCTCCTTCTGGCCGTTTTCCCTTCGGCTCGTTTTTCCCGGACTGGCGGATGTTGTTTTCGAAAATTTCCGGCAATGAAAAAGCCCGTCCCGTCTGCGTTTTCACTGCAAAAGGGGCGAGCGGAATTCTCGCGGTACCACCCTGATTTATCACTTTCGGCTTCTGGCCTTCGGCGGATAACGGCGCCTGCCGTCCCGCCCTACCTGTCGAACGGGATCGCTCGCGGGCCATGTTCGGTCCACCCTTCGCGCCGCATTTCACCAGCCGCGGCTCTCTTATGGCGAAGAGGAAAGACGTACTCTCCCGGTCATTGCGAGGAATACCTTTTATTATATCGGTTTTTGCCGGGCTGTCAATGGGAAAACGCGAGTTTTCGGGGCTTTCAGCTGCCGGAGACCAGCCGTCCCGCCAGCCAGACCCCGGCCAGCATTCCCAGAAGGGAGCAGGCGGCCGCATAGCCCGCCCGTTTGTCCTTTGCCCCGCTGAAATACACGCACAGCGTATAGAAGATCGTCTCGCTGGAACCCATAACGGTGCAGGCCGTCATGCCCACAGCGCTGTCCGGACCGAAGCGTTCCAGCAGACTTTCCAGCATTCCCAGCGAGGCCGATCCGCTGAGAGGCCGTACCAGCACCAGCGGCGCGACCTCGGCAGGCAGGCCCAGCAGCGTCAGCACCGGCGAACAGACATGGCACAAAAGCCCCAGCAAACCCGATTCCCGCAGGAGGGCAATGGCGCAGAGCATCCCCGTCAGATTGGGCAGCACCCGCACCGCTACCTCCATGCCCTGTCGGGTTCCCCGGATAAAGCCTTCCAGCGCGTCCATCCGTTTCCACCCGGCGGCCAGCAGCAGGCAAAAGATCAGCAGGGGCAGCAGCAGGTCGGAAATCGTCTTCATCGCCGTTCCTCCCTGCGGAAGCGATAGCACAAAAGCCCCAGTCCCGCGCCCACCAGCGTGGAAAAGGCCGTGCAGGCCAGCGTGGGCAGCAGGATGGCGTTGGGGTCGGCGGAACCGGCCGCCACCCGAAGGGTCAGCACGGTGGTGGGAAACAGCTGCAGCCCTGTGGCGTTCAGGATCAGCAGCATATACAGTGCATGGCGCACCCGCGGATTTTGCGTCTGTTCCTCCTCCATCCGCCGGACGGCCTCGATGCCGGTGGGCGTGGCGGCGTTGCCAAGCCCCAGCAGATTGGCCGTCAGGTTCAGCGTCACCGCCTGACGGGCTTCCTCGCCCTGCAGGGTGGGCATGACCAGCCGCAGAATGGGCCGCAGCAGCCGGGCCATTTTCTCCGGCAGGCGCAGCTCCTTCATGATCTCCATCAGCCCGCAGAAAAACAGATAGCCCGCCATCAGCCGCAGGCTCAGGCTCACGGCGGACGAAGCCCCGTCCAGCGCAGCGGGCAGCAGCGCCCCCGCCCGTCCCGTCAGGCAGCCGTATAAAAGCGACGCGGCCATCATTCCCAGCCAGATCCACGACAGCAGCATAGTGCCTCCCCCCTTCCGCGGCCTGTACAGCCTATGCGGAGAGGAAAGGCACTATGCTGCCGGAAAACCGCTTCACTTTTCCCACTGCATTTTCAACAGGAATTCCGGCGTTTCCGGTTCCGGGCGGCGTTCGCCGGTAAATACAAAACCATGCCGCCGGTAAAACCGCTGCGCGCCCGGATTTTTCTCCAATACCCAGAGAAACCGCGCGCCTCTTTGCTCGCAGGCAAAATCCAGCAGCGCGCCGCCGATCCCCTGCCCGACGAAAAAAACATCCACATAGCACTGGACGATCTCTTCGCCGGAGATTCGCACCAGCCCTTTGACAAATTCATCGTCATAAACCCAGTATTCGGACAGCAGGGCCGTATCTCTTTGCAGCTCCAGCGCCAGCGGCAGCACCTGCAATTCGCCAAAGCTGTAAGCGTCGTTGTGAAAAATAGAGCGGTAGTTCGTCCGCTTGGAAAACACCAGAATTTCCGCAATACGGGAAGCGTCTTCAGGAATGGCAGGCCGAATCAAACCTCTTCCTCCTCTCGCGGCAGCTTTTTAACAAAGCAGATGATGCGCCCGGCGAATGTTCCGGCCATAGACGGCAGGCCAATTCCGTCAAGTCCCCCAGCTGCTCTTTCGCTGCTTTCACCAGCATTTTTCTTCTCCTTAGATCCACCATTCCGGCGTCAGCTCCCCCAGCGTGACCACGCGGCCCGTCTTCGCATCCATCAGGATTTCGATCTTCTGATAGCCGTCGGGCATGAGCTGCACCATCAGCTCCCGGCAGGCTCCGCAGGGCGCGCCCACCTTACCGTCCGGCATCAGCGCCAGCACCCGGGCAATCTCCTGCTCTCCGCAGGTCAGCATATGGAAAATGGCGTTCCGTTCCGCACAAATGCCCAGTGTGGAACAGGTGTCCACGCATACGCCGGTATAAATTTTCCTTGAGCCGGATAAGATCGCCGCTGCGACCCCGCCAGCCTCCACATATTGGGAGATCGTGCGGGCGCAGGGGCAGATTGCTGAAAAGTGGGGGTGCAGGAGGCACTGCCTCCTGCCGGGGTTATAGGGGCGGAGCCCCTAAGCCTTATGCCGCAGCATTTTCCCCGCGAACCAGCGAAGCGCTGTTCGCGGGCTATAGCGGCCAATTAGTTTTTTCGACAGTCTGAGGGGAGGGGCTTCTTTTGCAAAAGAAGTCCCTCCCCTGCAAAATCATCTTTTACTCTCCGATCATTTCCCGGAATTGTGCCTCGTCGATAACGGGGATGCCCAGCGTTTCGGCCTTGGCCAGCTTGCTGCCGGCCTTTTCTCCGGCCAGAACGTATGCCGTCTTTTTGCTGACGCTGCCGGATGGTTTGCCGCCGTGAGCGGCGATTAGGGCTTCGGCCTCGTCCCGGCTCAGGGTGGGCAGGGCGCCCGTGACGACGATGGTCATGCCGTCCAGCGCGTGGGACTGCACCGTGCTTTCGTAAACCGGGGCAACGCCCGCGTCCAGCAGCCGCCGGATCATCTGATTGTTCTCCGGGAAGCTGAAATATTCCACGATGCTGGCGGCCACAATGTCCCCCACGTCGGGAATGGCCGTCAGCTCTTCCAGCGGCGCGGCCTTCAGCGCGTCCAACGAACGGAAGCGATCCGCCAGATCCTTGGCGGTCTTGCGGCCCACGTTGGGAATGCCCAGCGCGAACAGGAACGCATCCAGTGCGCAATGGCGGCTCTTCTCGATGGCGGCGATCAGGTTCTCCGCCCGCTTCTGCTTGAAGCCGTCCAGCGCCAGCAGGTCGTTGGCGGTCAGGCTGTACAGATCGGCGCAGTCCCGCAGGCCCAGACGGTCGTAGAGCAGCTCGGCTGTTTTATCGGAAAAGGTGTCGATGTCCATAGCGTTGCGGCTGGCGAAATGGCTCAGCCGGGCGACGGCCTGGGGCTTGCAGGTCTTTCGGTTCATGCAGAACAGGTGCGCGCCCCGGCGTTCCAGCGGCTGACCGCAGGCAGGGCAGACGGTGGGCGGCTCGATGGGCCGTTCGTCCGGCCCGGGCTCTCCCACCCGGCCCATGATCTCCGGGATCACATCATTGGAGCGGCGAATCCAGACCTCGCAGCCCACGGCCACCTTCTTGCGCAGAATATCGTCGTAGTTGTTGAGCGTGGCGTTCTGCACCGTCACGCCGCCGATGTCCACCGGGGTCAGATGAGCCACGGGGGTCAGCTTGCCGGTGCGGCCCAGCTCCCAGGTAACGTCCAGCAGGGTGGAGGTGTTCTCCTCCGCCGCAAACTTGTAGGCAATGGCCCAACGGGGGAACTTGTCCGTGCAGCCCATAGCCTGCCGGGTGGCAATGTCCCGTACCTTGACCACCGCGCCGTCGATCAGGAAATCCAGACTTTCCCGCCGCGCCTCGATCTGGTCGATCAGCGCGGAAATTTCATCGTAATCGGCGGCGTTGCGGTCAAAATTGGCCGTAGGAAATCCGTTTTCCCGGATAAAGGCCATCATGCCCTCCATATCGGTGTAGGGCGGATTTTCGATGGTGCCGATCTGATAGAAAAACGCGTCCAGCTTCCGTTCGGCGGTAACGGCGGGATCCAGATTCCGCAGGGCGCCCGCCGCGGCGTTCCGGGCGTTCTTCAGCGGTTCGTCGTGGGTTTTGTTGTATTCTTCCAGCACGCTCAGCCGCATGATGCATTCGCCCTGAATCTCCAGAAAACCCTGCCACGGAATGGACAGCGGCACGCAGCGAATGGTTCTGGCCTGCGGCAGAATGGCCTCTCCCACCACGCCGTTGCCGCGGGTCGCGGCCTGAATCAGCTGACCGTGATCGTAGGTCAGGTTGATGGTCAGGCCGTCCAGCTTATATTCCACCGCATATTGAAGCGGCGGAAGAGGTTCTTCCCGGCCGTCGGACAGTTGGGCGTGGAGCTTCTCCGTACGGGCGATCCAGTCCCGCAGCTCTTCCTTGCTCTGCACCTTGCCCATGCTCCACAGGCGGCTGATGTGCTTGTGCTGCTCAAAATTTTTCAGCGGCTCCGCGCCCACCCGATGCGAAGGAGAGTCGGGCAATACCATACCCGACTCTTTCTCCATCTGCAGCAGCTGATTGTATTTTTGATCCCACTCCGCGTCGCTCATGGGGCTTTCGCCGCGGGTGTAATAAAGAACGGACGCCTGATTGAGTTCGTCCACCAGGGCGCGCATTTCAAGCTGCGTCATGTCAGTCGACCACCTTCACAATGGGGGCGATGGACAGGGCAAATTCCTTGCTGCCATAGGCGGTAAAGCTGATGACGATGCGAGCGTCATTGCCGCTGCCGCGAATTTCCATCACGTTGCCCTCGCCGAATTTACGGTGCATGACCCGGTCGCCCACTTCAAAAATCGCGGGAACGGCGTCCTTGGGCACGCTGGCCACCGCCGAGGGGGTAAAGCCCTTCTGCACGCCGGGAACGCCCAGCGCGCTGCGGCCTGCGCCAAGCCCGGAGCCGACGGTGTGGCTCATGGCGTGGCGGGGAGTCCGCTTGGGCGCGGGATGAGAATACGCGTCCATCACGCCGGGGAAGCTCTTTTCCCGCTGGCTGATCCACTGGTCGTCCAGCAGCCGCTCAGGGATCTCCTTCAGGAAGCGGCTGGGCGCGTTGTAATTGACCTGATTATACAGCATCCGCTGGGCCGCGTAGCTGATGAACAGCATCTCCCTGGCACGGGTGATGGCCACATAGCACAGGCGGCGTTCCTCTTCCAGACGGGTGTCGTCGTGCAGGCTGCGGCCGTTGGGGAAGATGCCTTCTTCCAGACCCACCATGAATACGATGGGGAATTCCAGACCCTTGGCGCTGTGAATGGTCATCAGCGTCACATTGGAGGATTTCAGGTCGGCGTTGTCCAGATCGGTGACCAGCGCGATGTTTTCCAGATAATCCTCCAGGGAAGGGCTGTCCGCGGCCTTTTCGTATTCGGCCACCGCGCCCAGGAACTCCTGCACGTTTTCCAGCCGCGCCTTGCCCTCGTCGGAAAGGTCGCGCTCGTACATATCCTTCAGGCCGGTGCGCTCCAGCACATGCTCCACAAATTCGCTGACGCCCATGTCCTCCCGGGTCAGCACCAGCTCGTTCATCAACTCTCCAAAATCGCTGACGCACTTGCGGGGCCGGGCGGACAGGCTTTCGGGAATATCCACCAGCGCGCTGTACAGGGGCATGTCCTTCTCGGCAGCGTAGCGGCTCAGCTCCGCCACGGTGCTGTCGCCGATGGAGCGCTTGGGCTGATTGATGATGCGCTTCAGGCTGGCGTCGTCGGAAGGATTGACGATGGCCCGCAAATAGGCCACGATGTCCTTGACTTCTTTGCGGTCATAGAAGCGCAGGCCGCCGTAGATGCGGTAGGGAATGCCCGCCCGCACCAGCATTTCCTCCAGTACGCGGCTCTGGGCGTTGGAGCGGTACAATACGGCCATATCGCTGTATTCCCGTTGGTGGCGGCGCTGCTGGGCGATGCGGTCGCAGACCCACGCGGCCTCCTCCCGTTCGTCTCCCGCGGCGAAGAGCTTGATGGGGTCGCCGGCGGGCAGCTCCGTCCACAGGGCCTTTTCCATGCGGCCCGCGTTGTGGGCGATGACCTGATTGGCCGCATCCAGAATATTGGCGGTGCTGCGGTAGTTCTGTTCCAGCTTGATGACCTTCGCGTCCGGGAAATCCTTCTGGAAATCCAGAATATTGCGGATGTCCGCGCCGCGCCAGCCGTAGATGCTCTGATCGTCGTCGCCCACCACGCACAGGTTCCGGCTGTTTTTGGTAATCAGCTTCACCAGCGTGTACTGGGCGAAGTTGGTATCCTGATACTCGTCCACATGGACGTACTGAAAGCGCTCCCGGTAGCTTTCCAGCACAGGCGGATGGTCGGCGAACAGCTCCAGCGTGCGCACCAGCAGATCGTCAAAATCCAGCGCGTTGGAGCTCTTGAGCCGTTTTTCGTAGCCGTCGTAAATATCGTGGATCTGCTGGCAGCGGAAATCCTTCTCGCTCTGGCGGAACCATTCGTCCGGGCCAAGCAGCTTGTTCTTGGCGTCGCTGATCTTGCCCTTCAGCTCCCGGACGGTCAGCACTTTATCGTCGATGTTAAAATGCTTGAGCAGATCCTTCAGCACGGCGGACTGGTCGTCCTCGTCATAAATGGTGAAGGAACGGGTATAGCCCAGTTTTTCAATATCCCGGCGGAGAATCCGGGCGCACATGGAATGGAAGGTGCTGACCCACACCTCTTCGCCCTTTTCGCCGGTGAGGGCGGCCACGCGCTCCTTCATTTCCTTAGCCGCTTTATTGGTAAAGGTAATGGCCAGAATATGCCAGGGCGCTACGCCGTGATCGATCAGATTGGCGACCCGGTACGTCAGCGCCCGGGTCTTGCCGCTGCCCGCTCCCGCCAGAATCAATACCGGGCCTTCCAGCGTTTCCGCCGCCAGCCGCTGTTCCTTGTTCAATCCGTCCAAATTCATTTTTCGCTGTCCTCAACTTGTTTCATCGGTGTGTCTGACTGAGCCTGCAAACGATCCAGCACCAGCCGATAGCCGTCCGCCCCGTACTGCAGGGCCCGGTTGACCCGGCTGATGGTGGCGGTAGACGCGCCCGTCTGGTGGGCGATTTCCTGATAAGTCACCTTCTGCCGGAGAAGCACGGCCACTTCCAGCCGCTGAGTAATGCTCCTGAGCTCCTGCACCGTGAGCACATCCTCCAGAAAGCGCTGGGCTTCCTCCGTGGTTTCAAGGGCGAGCAGCGCCCGCATCAGCAGGTCGGTCTGCTCGCTTTGGTATCGGGGTATAAACACGGTTTCATCCTCCGCTCATGATAGCAAAAATGCTCCTGATAACAGTATATCACATTTTGGGGAAGAAGAAAAGACGGGAAAAGACGGCAGGCTGGGGAGACAGGGTGAAAAAAGCTTCCGTTCCCTCTTTGCCCGCGTGAATCGCCGGCAATCCTCTTCTGGGCCTCACGCTCCTGAACGATATAAACGATATAGGAAAACACAGGGCTTTTTTCTTCAAGCCCTGTGTCAGTCTGTCGAAAAGCCCAAAATTGGCCGCCGTTGCCCGCAAACAGCGCTACGCTGGTTTGCGGGGAAAGTGCTGCGGCACAAGGGTTAGGGG
>CAKUCE010000148.1 GCA_934643535.1 uncultured Clostridia bacterium
CCGCATATCTCTGCTGTTCCGGCAAGCTATGCCCGTAAAAGTCCAGGGTGGTTTTGGCTGATTGATGTCCAAGAAGAACGCTGATGGTTTGAATATCAACGCCCATCTCCATCAGGCGCGTAGCAAAGCTGTGGCGAAGCGTATGAAAATGTACCCGGACCAGTCCCAACTTTTGTATCTGCCGTTGAAAACGACGCTGAATGGTGCGTGGCTCCGCCGCATGACCTGCGTGACCAAAGAGAAATTCATCCGCGCTGTTTGCCGCATGCAATGCGTTCTTCAACAACGTGAACAGGAAATCCGGGAGCGGCAAAATTCGATGGGAACGTCTGGACTTTGGCGTTCCGATCATCAGCATCGTGCGAGTGCCTTCACTGCCTGCAAATCGAGCGGTCCGCTGTACCGTTCTTCTGACCGCCACCGTTTTCTTTTCCCAGTCGATGTCTGACCACTTCAGCGCGCATACTTCGCCCAGCCGCATGCCAGTGTACAGGCCCAGCAGCGTGGGCAGATCATTCTGCGTCAGCGCTTCCTGACGCAGCTTTTCCTGCTCAGCACGGCTCAGAACCCGCTGTTCCATCGTTTCTCTCGATTGAATCTTGATTCTTCTGCAGGGATTTTTCTCTATCGTGCCTTCTTCCTGTGCATAGCGCAACGCTGCTTTCAACAGACGAAAGACGCCCTTAACACTGCCGCCTGCCAGTCCGGAGGCTTCCAGCTGCGAAATGAACCTATGAATCACCTCAGGGGTCAACTGAGATAAAGAAAAGTGTCCAAGGGCAGGAAGCAGGTGTACATTGATCTGCTGGAGATAAGTTTGATAAGAGGACTCTTTCACACTGCCCAGAAGTTCATTTTCCATCCAACGTTTCAGCCATTCTTTCAACAAGGGTGTCCGATGCTGCTGTGTTCGGCCCAGCAGCTCTGCCTTTTTTCGCAGCAGCTCATTGCGTACCTCTGCATACTGATGGCCATAGATATATCCGAATCTGGTTTTTCCCGCTGCGTTTTTTCCGATCACATATCGTCCTTCGTATCGACCATCCCGGCGCTTATAAATATTCTCCCCATGCTTGGACATTTTCCCGACCTCCCAGATATTCCCGCCACTTTGATACAGCGGGATACTGCTTTTCTGACGGCGCTTCTGACGGCTTATCCTGCTTCATCCGCCGCCTCTTTCAATACGATGATAATCACCGCCGATCGTCTGTCCAGTTTTGGACCCATCCTTTGGAAAATGAATGAAAGATGGGTTGAGGCGACCCGGAAGAGTGTTGACACGGCAAAACTTTCCGCTTATAATATAGAAGAAGATGGAAATATTTTCTCGTTTTTTCCACTTTCAGTATGTTTTGCCGCAAAATCAAAAAATTTGCGATATTCTTTTTAAAACTATGTTCTTTCTGAAATGAAGGCTCTCAACTCTCGCGGATTCGTCCTATCCTGCTTTTGCTCTGAATCTTTTTACTGGAGTGTTGTTCATTGTGCAGTTGGTATCTCATATTTATCTTTGATTTTTTCTTAAATTCGTTTCTTCCATGATTCATTTCCTACAGCATTTATTTTCGTACCTATTGATATTTGCAGCAGTATAGGAAAAATTCAGCATTTTACTCAATTGCTTGAGGTATTGAGACTTTCGCAGCAACTGTCGCTCCTCGCAGGTACGTTCTTGCCTCAATATTGAGTATCGTTCCATATAGAAGGGAAGCATTATTCTCCCCGCTCTTTCAGTACTGCAGGCACAGGAATAGCACTATTGACTTTTCAAACACAAAAGCGCGGAGTTTCTCCGCGCCCGAATACAGCGGCCCCCATGCTTTTGCGAAAGCATGGGGGCCGGTTTTTTCTTATTTGATCAGCGTAAAGTGGCTGAACAGGGTGGCGAAGGTGTTGGCTACGGTGGACATGGTCTTGATGAAGATGTCCAACGCAACGCCTACCACGTCCTTGCGGGTGTCGCCTACCGTGTCGCCCACGACAGCTGCCTTGTGGGCGGGTGAGCCTTTGCCGTGGCCCGTCAGGGCGCCGGATTCGATGTACTTCTTGGCGTTGTCGAACGCGCCGCCGGAGTTGCCCATGAAGATGGCCCGGGGAATGGCCACGATGGTTGCGCCTACCAGCAGGCCGCCGACAAACTCCACACCGAACAGGAAGCCGCCCAGAATGGGGATCAGCAGCGCCATGACGGAGGGGAGCAGCATGGTCTTCAGGGCTTGGCTGGCCGCCATGCGGATCAGCTTGTTGTAGTCGGGCTTCACCTTGCCTTCCAGCACGCCGGGCAAGGACAGCTGACGGTCGCCCTCGTCCGCCATCTTGCGGGCGGATTCAATGGTGTTGTCGGTCAGCAGGGCGGAGAAATACTCGATCAGCGCGCCGCCGATGATACCGCCCGCCACAACGACGTAGGAAGCGATATTCAGGATGGGTTCCGCCGTGACGGAGGTGTAGTTGCCCACATAAGCCACGATCAGGGAAACGGTAGCAAAAGCGGCGGAGCCGATGGCAAAGCCCTTGCCGATAGCGGCGGTGGTGTTGCCCACGGCATCCAGCTTGTCAGTGATTACGCGCACGTTTTCAGGCAGGTGGCAGGATTCCGCCAGACCGCCGGCGTTGTCGGCGATGGGGCCGAAAGCGTCGATGGAAACCGTCGCGCCTACGAAGGCCAGCATGCCCAGCGAAGACAGCGCAATGCCGTAGGTACCGCAGATCTTGCCGGAGAGGAACAGCGCCACACCGATGACCAGAATGGGCAGCAGGCAGGAGCGGGAGCCGATGGCGTCGCCCTTGGTGACCACGAAGGCTTCGCCCTCGGTGGCGATCTGCGCCAGCTTCTTGGTGGGGTTATAGTCGGTGGAGGTATAGTATTCCGTGATGGAGCCGATGGCAATGCCGCTCAGAATGCCCAGCACGGAGGAGATCCACGGGCTCAGCCAGCCCATGCGGAAGTCGGCGTACAGCTCTACCTTGCTGAACACGATCAGCGCGGAGAAGAAGCCCACCACAATGGTGATGCCGGCGGAGATCCACGTCGCCAGATTCAGTTCCTTGGAGGGATTATCGCCCATTTTGCGGAAGGCCGCATAGCCGAGACCCAGCACGCAGCCCAGCAGGCCGCCACCCGCCAGAACGATCGGATAGATGCAGGTCGCGTCGAAAGTAGCCTGACCCATGGAACCCTGCGCGCCATTGAACAGCGTAACGGCGATCATGATGGCCGCCGCCATGGTGGCAACGAAGCTCTCCAGCAGGTCGGAGCAGTTGCCAGCGATGTCGTTCACGTTATCGCCGATGAAGTCCGCCACCACGTTGGGAACGCGGCTGTCGTCTTCGGGCATGTCATGACGCAGCTTGGCCAGAATGTCGGAGGAAATGTCGGCGGCCTTGGTGTAGTTGCCGCCCGCTACGCGGTTGAACATGGCTACCAGCGAGCAGCCCAGCGAATAGGTCGTTACCCGCATGATGGAGGAATTGCAGGGCAGATTGGCCAGAAGGCCCCGACCGGTGGCGGAAGGATCAATGCCCTTCCAGATGACCAGCACCAGTACCAGACCCAGCATGCCGAAAGCCTGCACGCTCAGGCCGGAGATGCTGCCGCCGCACAGGGCCACCTTCACGGTTTCGCCGATGGACAGGGTCTCCCGGGCGCGGTTGGCGGTACGCACGTTGGCATAGGTCGCGCTGCGCATTCCCAGTACGCACACGGCGGAGGACATGCAGGCCCCGATCAGGAAGGTAATGCCGCTGGTCTTTTCAATGAACAGGCTGAACACCAGCGCTACCAGCAGAACCACGAGGGAAATCGTGCGATATTCGGTTTTCAGAAAGGTCGCAGCGCCGCTGCGGATAATTTCCGCCATTTCGATCATTTCGGCGGTTCCTTCGCCCATCCGGCGAATGCGGAAATAATTGTAGAATACGTAGGCAATCGCAAGCACGATCACGCCCAGAACGATCAACCAAGCAGCCATGAGTGCATCCTCAACTTTCCTAAAATAATAAGGTCATAAAACAGGTCATGAATACCATGCGTTCGCATCGCGTTCATTCGAATAAAGCTGAGGTTCTTTCAAGAGCATCGCGTGCGCCCTTCTCGGGCGCTGGTGCCACGGCCGCTACTCCTTCCCTGCGCAATTTTGCCCACAAAAGACACCGTCACCAATCGTCGGATGAACGATGCTGGGCGGTGGAAATAATGTTCGGTTTGCGGGACAATGTCTCACAGTTCGATATGAACCGAGGTTTTTCGCCTCGGTGACAGACTCCACCACTCATATCAACATAAACATTATATCTCGAATGAGATAGCTCGTCAAGACAGATTTTCCAAAACTTCCTCAATTTTATTTTATCAGAAAATCGTGCGGCGTGCAAGGTGTAAATCCTTGGGCGAATGCGCCGTTCCAGCTTGAATCGACTCGGCGGATATGCTATTCTTCCTGTCAGAAAAGGAGGGACGGCATGAAAGCAACGTGGCTTCGCAGAGCCGCCGCATGGATCGCGGCGCTCGTTCTTCTGTTCCCCTGCGTGTCCGCCTGTGCCGGGCATGAGATAGTGCTTCCCTTTCCAGAGGAGCTGACCATCCGCATGGAAACGGAGCTGTGGACGGCTGCGGACGGGCGGCAGATCGAGGTCGATCTGCCTGTCACCTGTCAGGAAAGCGTCAATCAGGCGCTCCGGGCCGCATTGGAGGAGCTTTGGCAGGAGCTTCAGACCCACTCTTCCCCGGAAGAAACGCCGGAGCTTTCCTCCACCTTCCGCATCAGCGGAGAAAGCTGGGCGGGATTTCTCCTGACGGGCCGCGTCATCCGCTCCAGCCGCAGCCGGAACGACACCTTCGATACCGAGGAGACCGTCTATCTGACCAGCCGGGTCTTCAGCTACGACCTGCTGGACGGCGCGCCGCTGACCCTTCGGGACGTCTTTCCCGAGGGGAGCATCGTCTGGCAGCGCATCAGCCGGGCGATCGAGGAGCGCTTCGCCCTCTGCTATCCAGGTACGCCCCATGACGGGACGGCAATCCGCCGGTTGGCGGATGCCGATACGCTTCCCGGCCTGTCCTTTCTTCCCTGCGCCGGGCGTTTCCTGCTGACCTTTCCTCTGGAGGGCGCGGTGGACGGCAAATGGCAGCTGGTGCAGGTTCCCTTGCTGTACCGCGACTACCGGGAATTCATGATTGCCGAGGCCGACCGTCAGACCGACAACAGCGCCCGGCCCATCATCGCCCTGACCTACGACGACGGCCCTGTGCTGAACGTCACCCGGACGCTTCTGCGCAATCTCAACCGTTACGGGGCTTCGGCCACCTTCTTCTGTGTGGGCACGCAGGTGGAAAAGTGGCCGGACATGGCCCGCCGGGAGCTGGACTTTGGTCACACCGTCGGCTCTCACACCATGGATCATACCTACGCGGAGGATGTTCACACCGCGTCGCAGCTTCTGCAGGACAGGGAGCAGGTGCTGGCGCTCCATGCCGCGCAGGTGGGGCCTGAGCCGGTGCTGTTCCGGGCTCCGGGCGGAAACTATGCCAAATATCAAAAGAACAGGATCGGCTGGCCGCTGATCCAGTGGTCGTCTTCTGCCGGAGACACCGGCAAAAACACGGAGCGTCAGTTGGCGCGGCATCTGACCGCCAACGCAGAGGACGGAAGCATTTTGCTCCTGCACGACATCTATCGGAAGACCGCCGTTTCAGCCGAAGAATATCTGGCGGAATTTTATCAGCGCGGCTTTCTGACCGCCACGGTGGAGGAGCTGCTTTCTCTGGCCGGAATGGAGCCGGAGGCCGACGAGGTTTACACGCATGCTCCCACCGCCTTCACGACCGGCGGAAGCGCGGAAGGCGGTGGAAACGTGCCGTAACATCTTTGTTTTGGTAGAAAATACACCGTCTTTTTATTTTTTAATAAAAAAACATTGTTAACTGGTTGACAACACAAAAAAAGTGTGTAAACTAAGTATAGAATTTGCTGCAAATTCTAAAGATTTGGGGAGGAAAGTCTCATGATCCGCTATACCAAGGAACAAAAGGAGGCCGCGCTGAGCCGGGTGCAGGAAATCGGCGTACTCAAGACCCACGAGGAAACGGGTATTTCCATCCAGACGCTGTATAAATGGCGTGCGGACAGCGACGTGAAAGGCGATTCCAAGGCTGGCCGCAAGAAGGTCCAGAAAAACGAGTATCAGGCGCTTTTGGATGATGACGTGATCGCCAACAAGATCAATCGTCTGGAAGAAGAAAACGCCGAGCTGATCGCCGCCAATCTTCAGCTGAAAAAGGCTCTGCTTTCTCTTTTGGAGAAGTAAGACTTCCGTAAAGTTCAACTTACAACCAACACGCCTGTACAGGAAAACTGTACAGGCATTTTTATGCAGTCTTTTACGAAAAAAGGCGGCAACGTGCGCCTTATACGTTCCGGAGAAATAGCCCGTTTGTTCCTTCAAAAAACCCGGTTGATTTTGGGATGGCCGGTCAGAAGGGGGAAAACGCACCAAAGCATTTTCCCCCTGCCCGTCAGGAACGGGCACCGACGCCGGCAAGGGAACCTGCTTGGCGAACATTCCTGTTCTCAAGCCGCAATCCGCTCCCGCAGAAAATTCCCGTCCTTCTCCTTAAGAAAAAAGCAAAGGCCCTGCAAGTGCAGGGCCTTCCATCAGCTCGTCAGGGCTTCTTCGTGGGTTTGGGCGTAACGGTCGGTCTGGGGGTCGCGCTGGGTTCCGGTGTAACGCTCAAAAGCAGCAGTTCGTCATAGTCCGCCTGCAGCTCTTCGTACTCCGTCACCGCCTCCAGCGCCTTCTGCTCCGCGGCGGCAGCCTGTTCCCTGGCAAGGGTCAGGGCCTTCTCCGCTTCGTCCTTTGCCTTGGCCGCAGCCTCGGCTTCCAGCGTGCTGGTCCTGGCCTGAGCGATCGCGTCCTCCACCTGCTTCCGGGCCGCTTCCAGTTCCGCCGTCAGTTGTGCGTTCGCGCCGGAGACGTCTTCATTTTGAGCCTGCAGCTCCGCCAGCGCCGCTTCGGCTTCGGTCAATTTGGCCGTCAGCTCTTCCACCTGCGCTTTCAGGGCAGTCTCCGCCTCGGACGCTGCTTTGGCGGCGGCCTCCGCCTTGTCCGTTACTTCCTTTACGGCCGCCTGAACCGCTGCTTCCATCTCCAGCTTTGCTTCGTCCTTCGCCTGCTGAACGGCAGCTTCCGTATCCGTTTTGCTCTGGAGCGCCGCGGCTTCCAGATCGGCTGCGGCTTTTTCCTCGGCTTCCTTCATGGATGCCTGCAGCGTTTCCAGTTCAGCAGCCTTCGCTTCCCCATCGGCTGCGGCTTTTTCCTCGGCTTCCTTCATGGACGCCTGCAGCGTTTCCAGTTCAGCAGCCTTCGCTTCCCCATCGGCCTTGCTTTCCTCCAGTTGGGCCAGCGTTTCCTCCAACTGTTTGCTCAGGGCGGCCTGTTCCGTGAGGGCGGCGTTCTTGCCGGCAAAGCCGACGATGGCCAGAACGACCGCCACAAGGAAGGCGACACAAAGGATCAGGGTGATGGGTTGTTTTTTAGAAGGACTGGTTTGTACCTTGCTCATGGAAAGACCTCCTGTTCGGATCAGATTGTTGCTTTCAGTATATCACAATATGCAAATAATGGGAAGAAAATCGCAGAAAAATACATTCAAAATTATTCTCTCATCATACAAAAAGACCTGTGCAGAAGCACAGGTCTTTGATGGGTCATTTTCCTTACGCAGCTTTCTTCTGGCTCTTGCGGGCAAGACGGGCGTCTTCCAGCGCAGCCCAGACATAGCCGTTGATCAGGTTGGCGCTGTACGCACCGGCCAGAATGCCGATGATGATGGGCAGGCTGAACTCCCGGATGGA
>CAKUCE010000149.1 GCA_934643535.1 uncultured Clostridia bacterium
GGCTGCAAGCCCTGCTCCCGCGCCGCAGCCGGCGCGTCAATCCCCACCCGGGGCAAGGGGGCTGCACCTGCGGGCGCACCAAAGGGCTTTCCGCTCGCCCTTTGGAGACCTTCGGGCACCGAAGCTGGCGGGAAACCATGGGGCGGCAGCCTCACCACCCGCGCCGTAGTCGGCGCAATCCATTTTTGAAAAGGAGGTTCGCCCTCAAAATGCTGGGAATCCTCTGCCTGCTTTTCTTTCTGGCAGGAGGCGTGTTTTTGATAAGAATGCTGCTTCCCCGCCGGAAACCCGTGCTTCGGGTCTATCTGGGCCTAAGCCTGGGCCTTTTCCTGATGATGTGGCTCCCGGTGCTGTGGGCCTACGCGGTCAGGTTCTCCTATGCGGCCCACGCCCTGGCGGCGGGATCGCTCATCGTACTGTGCGCCCTGGGCTGGGCCTGCCGGGATAAAGCCGCCCCCGCATCCATGGACGAACAGCAGAAAAAACTCCTGCTGGCGCTGGCCGTGATGGTGATCCCGCTGGGCGTGGTCAGCGGGTATCTGCAGTATACGCACTCCATCCGGCTGGCAGCGGACGGCTCCTATCACGTGGGGCAGAGTACCTACGGCGATCTGAGCCTGCATCTGGCCATCTGCACCAGCATCATCAACGCGAAATTCCCGTTGGAAAACAGCCTGATGCTGGGGGCCACCATGGCCTATCCCTACCTGTCGGATTCGGTGGCGTCCACGTTCTATCTGCTGGGGACGCCGCTGAATACGGCCATGGCCTTCACCGGCACGCTGATGATGCTGCTGACCTACGCCGGCTACGGCCTGCTGGCCGACCAGCTTTGCCGGAGGAAGGGCGCGCGCTGGATGGCCTTCTTCCTGCTGTTCCTGAACGGCGGGCTGGGCTTCTTCTTCACCCTGTCCGGACGGGTGGAGGACGGGGCGGTCACCACCTTCTGGGATAATCTGCGCACGGTGATGCAGGGCTACTACAAGACCCCCACCAATCAGCCCGACCCCAATAACCTGCGCTGGTCCAACCTCGTGGCGGATCTGCTGATCCCCCAGCGGGGCCTGCTGGGAGGCTGGACCATGCTGACGCCCTGCCTGAACCTGCTGCTTCCGCCGCTGTGCCGGGGCGAAAAGCACGAAACCCGGGCGCTGGTGATGCTGGGCGTGATGGCGGGCGGACTGCCCCTTCTGCATACCCATAGCTATCTGGCGCTGGTGCTTTTGTCGCTGGGAGCCTGCGCTTATTCCGTGTTCCGGGACGGCGACAGGGCGGGCCGCTGGCAGCGGTTCCGCCCATGGCTTCTGTACGGGGCCATTGCCGCAGCCCTGTCCCTGCCCCAGCTTTTGTGCTTCACCTTCGTGCAGGCAACGGAAAGCAATCACTTCCTGCGGTTCCAGTTCAACTGGTGCAACAACCGGGGCGGCAGAGGGCTGGTGGATCCCTATTTCTTCTTCTATATCAAGAACGTTGGCTTTCCCTATCTGCTGATCCTGCTGGCGCTGCTGAAGCGGAAGCCGAAGCATCCGCAGGCCCCCGGCGCGGCGGAGGAAGCGGCGGCGGTGCGTCAGAACCGGCTCATCGCCTGCGGCGCGTTTCTGATCTACGGCATTGCGGAGTTCATTCTCTTTCAGCCCAACGAATACGACAACAACAAGCTGCTGTATGTGTGGTTCGCCCTGTGCCTGCCCATGGCGGCGGACTATGCCGTCGAGATCTGGCAGCGGCTGAAGGGGCTGGCCGGACGGCGGGTCATTGCAGGGCTGTTCCTGTTTTGCTGCTTCTTCGGCCCCGCGCTGACCCTGGCCCGGGAATGGGTCAGCGACTATCAGGCCTACAGCCGCTCGGATATTCAGGCGGCGGAATTTATCAAGGAAAATACGCCGGAGCATTCGGTGTGGCTCACCGGCAACGAGCATCTCAACCCGGTCAGCTCGCTGGCGGGACGGACGATCCTCTGCTCCAGCGAATCGTATCTGTACTTCCACGGCTTCGATACCTGGCCCCGCCGGATGGAGATCGCCGCCTTCTTTGAGGACCCGGCGGACAATCTGTCGCTTTTGAAGAAGTATCAGGTGGAATATCTCTACGTCAGCGCCTACGAGCGCAGCGCCAGCTGGTTTACCCTGAACGAGGGCGCGCTGGAAGCGCTGTTCCCCCTGATCTACGAGGACGAGGGCGGCCAGCACCGCATTTTTCAGATTCCGGAGGAATACCGCCAATGAACCGATTTTTGCGCTACTCTCAGGAAAAGGGCCGGAAAATCCGCATGATGCTGATGCTGAACGGCCAGCTTGCGCAGAAGACGGCGCTTGTGTTAAGCTATGACGAGCAGGCCGCCGTGCTGCGGCTCGGCCAGCGGAAGCAGCCCGTTACCGTGCCCCTTTCCGATATTCTCGGCTGCGACTACGCCCGGGGCGATACCGGGGAGGAATGAAGCCAGAGCAGGCAGAAGGGTCCGAAGGACCGCCTGACAAACCATACAGAAAGAATGTGAAACAATGTTCCATAAAATTAAAGATTATCTGGAAAAGCATCCCAAACAGTATGAATTGCTGCGGTATCTCATCGCCGGGGGCCTGACCACGGTGCTGAGCATGGTCATTTCCTATGGGATGGAATTTCTGCTGGCCGCACGGCCTGAACGCACGGCGGGATTTCTGCGCTGGCTGATCGACTGTATCAACGCCGCCACAGCTCAGCAGGTGATGATCGCCAACGCCGTCAGTTGGGTAATCGCCGTGCTGTTCGCCTTCTGGATCAACCGGAAGATGGTGTTTCAGGTGAAGGGCGGCACCGGCGCTTCCGTGCTGCGGGAGCTGGGAGAGTTCGCGCTGGGCCGGGTGCTGAGCTTCGCCCTGTTCGAGGAGGGCATGGCCTATCTGCTCAAGCTGATCGGCGTGAGCAATGTAGTCAACCGCATCATCGTACTGGTCGTGGTGATGATCTTCAACTATGTGGTCAGCAAGTTTTGGGTATTCAAAGAAAAGAAGGAAAAAGCCTGACCAGCAGTCCGCAAATTCCATATGCCGCCGCCCCGTGAAGCAGCCTGAAAAACAGCAGCTTTCCGGGGCGGATGCATTTGCCCAGAAACAGCAGGTTCTGCATCAGGATGCTCAGCCCGCCGAAGCTGCACAGGGCGCACAGCAGCGGAAGATCGGGCGCGGACGAAACGTCCAGCAGGGCGTGCGCACCGCCGCCGATCTCCAGAACGGCCCATAATATCGCCGGAATTTCCGGGTGGCTCGCCGCCCAGCCAGGCAGCAGCCACAGAAAGCCCTGCCGGAAAAGCGCCGCCAGAATGGAAAACAGCATCATGGCTCCGCAGACCGACAGAAGGGCCGGGCCTGCCTGCCGCAGACTGTCGGGAAGCGCCGCCAGCAGGGAAACCGGCTCGGTCTGGCGTAAGTCACGCTCTTCCGGGCGGGCCGCATCCGCCGCCCTCCACTGGGGAAAGCGGCGGGCCAGCCCATGGACCGATCCCGCCGCGGCCAGCGCCCCCAGCCAGTGGGCGGTCAGCATCAGCCATCCCCCGGTCGGGTTTGGCAGGCGGCCGCCCAGCGACCCCACAAAAAACAGCGGGCTCATGACCCCTGTCACCGCCGCCATGGGCAGCAGCTCCCGTCCGGTAAGTTCGCCCTGCGCCCAGAGCCCCTCCAGCCGCTGGGCCGATGCGGGCGACCCGGACAGCCAACAGAAGCATACCGTCATCCATCGTCTTTCCTTCCCGCCCAGCCGGCCCGACAGGCCGTTTAAGACCATCATGGGAAACAGCGCGGGCATGACGCTGCGCACAAACACGCCCGCCGCGCCGTTGACCGCGTCCAGCACCGTACCCGAATCCAGCAGCATCAGCGCCGCCAGCCCAAAAATCCACGCCATCTTAAACCTCCTAAACCGGTTATTTCAGCTTATGCGCCCGGTTTCTCCGTCATTTCCGGCGGGCGGAGCAAATTCGTTTCAAAAAATTCACAGTTTATGCAACAAAACGTCACCTTGCTACGTCATACTATATGTGAGGTGATCGCATGGCAACGATTTTGATTTTTTCCGAAAACTGGCAGATCGCGCATAAGCTCTGCGATTCCTATGCAAAGGAGAAATTTGACGCAAGATTATGCAGCGATCCTGACCAGATCCCCGCCGCTACAGATGAGAACGGCGCGCCCCTGATGGTGATCGACGCGGCAATGAAATGGGTGGCCTGCCGTCCGATATTCGAGCGGTGCCGCCAGACGGGAAGCCCCATTCTGTTCGTCACCGGCGACCGGCGCATGAGCGACCATCTGCTGGCCCTGTATCCGGGCCGGTCGGACGTACTGGTGACGCCCTTCAGCCGCAAAACGCTGGCGGAAAAGACCCGTATTCTGCTGGGCGGCGAAACGCCCGCCCGGGAGATCTCCGTGGACGAGGCCGCTCAGGTGGCCCTGCTCAACGGCCGACGGGTAGAACTGACCGCGCAGGAAATGGCCCTTCTGCTGGCCCTGATGAATCAGCCCGATACCCCCGTCAGCCGGGAACAGCTGCTGCGGGAGGCATGGGGCTACCAGAGCATGGGCGAAACCCGCACCGTGGACGTTCATGTTCAGCGCCTGCGCAAAAAGCTGGGCGAAGACTGGATCGAAACGGTCTACAAATGCGGCTACCGGCTGCGGCTGGCGTAAGACGGAAAAACAAAATTCAAAAAAGCAATCCCCGGTATGGCGGCTCAGGCTGCCGTGCCGGGGATTGCGCATATCGTTCTGCGGTGCTATGATGAAACAGCCATCTACCCGCCAGAATGGAGAGATACCATGCAGACTCAGGACGCGATCATTCAGTATCTGAAGGATACCTATCACCCGGAGGGCATCATTGCCTACGGTTCCTTTGCGGACGGAAGCGCCGGTGAACACAGCGATTTTGACGCGCTGCTCATCGCAGACGGCGTGAAAAAGCATGATTCTTCCGTGATCGGCGGGACGGTGCTGGATGTGTTTGTTTATCCTGCGGAAACCTTTCGGGAATCCTATGATCCCGAGGAGTTTGTTCAGATATTCGACGGCAGGATTCTTCTGGACGATCATGGAATCGCCGCCGCGCTGAAAGCAAGGGTGCGGGAATGGATCGAACAGACGCCCCTGAAAACGGAGGAGGAAATTCGGGAGGAAATCGACTGGTGCAAAAAAATGCTGGCCCGTTCCTCCCGGGGCGACGCGGAAGGAAACTATCGCTGGCATTGGGTGCTGTGCGATAGTCTGGAAATCTACTGTGACGCAAAACGGCAGCATTATTTCGGGCCGAAGAAAGCGCTTCGCCGCATGGCCGAAAACGACCCGGAAGCCTTCCGGCTCTATTCTCTTGCCCTGAAAAATATGGATTCGGACGCTTTGGCCCAATGGATTGCCTGTCTGGAAGGAATAAAAAAACCTTTGCCGGATGAAAAGGGAATATGAAAAAAGCGGAGCCTGCAGGCTCCGCTTTGTCGTAGGGATTTGGGCTGGATCAGGCTTTGCCGCTGACGGTCATTTCGCCTGCGTCGGCGCTGGCGCTGCCAATGGGGCCATAGGGGAAACGCAGGTCGCTGGCAAAGGCGCGGATGTTCCGGAGCAGCTCGTAGAAGTTGCCCGCCACGGTGATGCGCTCCAGCGGCTGATCCCGCTTGCCGTCCTTGATGGTGTAGCCTTTGGAAAGCAGGGAGAAATCGCCGCTGACCGGGTTCGCGCCCGCGTGAAGGCCGCTTACTTCGGTGATGACGATGCCATCGCCCACCTGCCCGAGCAGTTCGTCAAAGGAAAGCACGCCCGGCTCAAAGTACAGGTTGGAGGGAGCCACCCGCACCGGCGCGGAGTAGTCCGCTTTGCTGCCGTTGCCCGTGGATTCCACGCCCGCCTTCTTCGCGGTCTTCAGATTGTGCAGGAAGGTGCGGAAAACGCCGTTCTCCACCAGCATGTGCTGATGAGAGGGCACGCCCTCGTCGTCAAAGGGACGGCTGCCGACGCAATCGGCCCGCAGGGGATCGTCCACCAGCGTGACGCAGGGCGCGGCGATGGTTTCGCCCAGCTTGCCGGACAGAAGAGAAAGGCCCATCTGCTCCGTTTCAGCGGAAAAAATGGTGTTGAAAACGCCCAGCAGGCTGACCAGCGCTTCGTTCCAGAAGACCACGTGATATTTGCCGGAGGCCACCGGCTCCGCATTCAGCCCCTTCACCGCCTGCTCTACGCTCTCGCGGCCCAGAGAGAGGGGGTCCAGCGCGTCAAAGTCACGGCTGATCTGTACGAAACCGCCGGTGGAAACGCAGTCGTTCTCCTTGACGTTGGCGCCGCAGTACAGCTGGCAGAAGTTTTCCGTGTAGGACTGATCCATGCCGTAGCTGTTGGCGATGCGCACGGTGTGCTTCGTGGTATCGACCATGTTGTAGCCGTTCAGATACCGCGCGTCCGTAGCCTTGCACTGTTTTTCCATGGTCTCGATCTTCGCCAGCTTGGCTTCGGGAGAGACCTTGTCCAGCTCCGGATTGTACAGCGCCACTTCCGGCAGCTGACCGCCGCTCTGATACAGCAGCTGTTCGTCTTCACTTTCGCACAGGGTGGCGGACTCGATCACGCCCCGGATCAGCTGGCCGATGGATTCCTCGTCCAGCGCCTCGGTGGAGGCGTAGCCCATACGGCCGTTCACCAGTCCCCGGAAGCCCAGCCCCCGGGTATGATTGGATTGATAGTCCTCCAGCGCACCATTGTTGCGCATGGCGGAGAAGCTTTCGCTTTCGCTCAGATAGGCTTCCGCCGCTTCGATCCCGGCGGCCTTCGCCTGAGCCAGAAGTTCCTTGATATAATCCTGATTCATAAGATAACCTCATTTCTGAAGTCGTTGAGAAATCGTTGTTTGTTTTAGCTTTTGCGGTCATGACCCACCGCATGTCCCTCTACGCCTCTGTGGCACGCAGTCCGGGGTCAAGGATCACTGCCCCTTGCGGGTCTGTACCGGCCAACCGGCATCTCGCCGACCAAACCGGCGAGCCGCAAGTCGTTCGCTGCCCCCTGCGCATAACGTAACTGCCCCGGTTTTCAGAAGCCGCTGCCCCATGCGCTAGCCGCGAGACCTTCCGTCGAGTGGCGGCCTGTACCGGCCAACCGACAGGGAACCACACCAGACCGGCGAGCCGTGGCACCCGTCGTGCCACGGCGGTAAAACCCCGGCCAAGCCGCATGTCCCTCTACGCCCCTGCGCGCCACAGGCGCGCAGAGATGGGTGCAGGGCTTTAGCCCTGCCCGCCCACCGTGATGGACTTGACGCGGATCCAGGGCTGACCGACGTTGACGGGAATGGAACCGCTCATGCTGCCGCACATGCCCTGCGCCATGACCATGTTCTTGCCGACGCGGTCGATCTGCATGAGGATGTCGCCGCCCTTGCCGACCAGACTGGCGCCCCGGACCGGGTGCGCGATCTTGCCGTCCTTGATGAGATAGCCTTCGTTGACCGCAAAGTTGAATTCGCCCGTGGCAGGGTTCACCGAACCGCCGCCCATGCTGGCCGCGTAAAGACCGTCGCCCATGGTGGCGATCATCTCCGCTTCATCGTCCAGACCCGGCGCAATGAAGGTGTTCCGCATCCGGGACGTGGGCGCGTAGGCGTAGCTCTCCCGGCGGGCGCTGCCCGTGGGGGCCATGCCCATCCGGCGGCCGTTCAGACGGTCGATCATGTAGTTCTTCA
>CAKUCE010000150.1 GCA_934643535.1 uncultured Clostridia bacterium
GCCAGCGGCACGGCGACTCCGGGAAAAAGCCCTTTACTGCCCATTTTTGAAAGAGGGAGTTCGCAATGTCGCGCGCAAACCAGTTGGCGAGATAACACCTGCGTTCGTGCGCGCTCGTGCTCACTCTTTTCCTCTTTCAAAAAGGGCAAGGCTTTTTCCCTCCGCTGCCTATCGCCGCCCTCGCCCCCGCAGTTGGGTGTATACATACTCAAATTTTGCAGGTTGGGATGCTTCGATGCAGCTTGGATATTTCTGCAACGCAAAATGCCAGCGTGGTTTCAAATCCACGCTGGCATTTGTAGCGAGCCATGAGGCCCGTCGCCGAATGGCGGTGACTTCAAGTCAAGCCGCTTTCCCTCCAGCAGTCCTGCGCGCATAGCGCGCAGTCCGGGGTGCAGGGGATCATCCCCTGCCGCGAGCCGCGAGGCCTGTCGCCGAGCGGCGGTAATTCAACGGCCAAGCTGCATGTCCCACGAGCGCCCTGCGCGGCATAGCCGCGCAGAGATGGGTGCAGGGCTTTAGCCCTGCTCCTGCTCCGAGCCGATGGCGATCTTTTTGCCTTCGGGCTTGGGCTCTTCGTGGAGCTTGGGCAGATTGATGGTCAGAACGCCCTTGTCGTAGTCGGCCTTGATGCCGTTTTCGTCAATGCCGTCCAGGTTGAAGCTGCGCTCCACGTGACCGCAGCGGCGCTCGCTGTAAACGTAGTTCTTCTTTTCTTCCTTCTTTTCGTTGTTCACATCGGCGCTGATGGTAAGGACGCCGTCCTTCACTTCCAGGTTGATGTCCTTCTTGTCAATGCCGGGCAGGTCGGCTTCCAGCACGTATTCGTTCTCTTCCTCGTGAACGTCCACGTTCATGGTGGGCAGGTTGGACGAATCATTGAAGAACTCCCGCATCATGGGGTCGTTGAACAGAGAAGGCATCATGGGGCTCAAATGGGCGCGGCGGTAAGGGATCATCTTATACATAAGTCATCCTCCTAACAAATCGGGTGAAAATCATTTGAAATTTCTGTTCCCGGGGGAACGGGTCTCTTTCCTGTTCCCCTTGGAACAATGATAGTATAGCATAAGGTCAAAGAAAGTCAAAGAAATAAGAAATTTGATTAAAGTCAAAGAAGGTCAAATATTAATTCAAATTCGGTACAGATCAAGGCGTTTTTTCATGATTTCAATTTTTTTTGCAATTTTTCTTCGGTTTTTGCGTTTTTCAGAAAAAGCTCCCAGCGAAGATCAAAAAGCGTTCCGGGGAAGAGCGAATTTCCCCGGAACACATCCGTCATGCGCTCATCATGCCCCCGCCGGTCTGCACCATGAGCAGGATTTCCAGCTCCTCGCCCGTGTTTCCGTCCAGATAGACCCGGAATTCCTGATCGTCCCGATAACCGGTCAGCTCGTAGCAGAGCCGTTCCTCGTCCCGATAGGGAATCACGCACAGGCGCACGCTCTGCACTTCCAGCCGGCTCCCTGCCCGCTGCCGGGCCTGTTCCTCCGTCAGAGAAGGAGAAAGCCCGGTGCGGACGGTGTGATTCATCAGGTAGTTGTTTGCCTCCATGCCCACGATCTCGCCGGTATCCATGCGCACCTGCACCTTGACCAGATCGGGATAGAGCAGCACGCCGTCCTGCAGGGCCACGAAGTTGACAACTGCCAGCCCGTCGTAGATCTGATAGTGATTCTGCTCCATTTCGCCATATCCATGGGTCGAAAGGAAGGCTTCTCCCCGGCGGATGCATTCTTCCGCCGTCAGGCTCTGGGCAAAGGAAGCATGCTCCGGCACCATCCACAAAAGACGTCCGCCCTTTTTCGTGACCTCGCAGGTCAGCACCGTATTGTCGTTCAAGGTCAGCACCACGCCGTAGCTGGCCAGCGTCCCGGCGGTCTCCGCCCCGGAAACGGCGCTTTTCACCCGCTGAGCTCCCACATAATTTTTCGCCAGCTCGATGGCTCTGGCTCCGTCGATGACCTCGGTCCCCAGCGCCTTTGGCTCGCCGAAGCGGCGCGCGTCGGAAAAAGCGCCGTCGTAGATCATGGTGGGATATTCCATGCCGTTGTCCGGCTCGGCCACGCCCTCCAGCGGACGTTCTTCTTTGGAAGCGTCCTCATAGAACACGCTGCCGGAAACGGCCATGCGCAGGCTTTCCTTCACCATAGCGTCCTGTGCCAGCGCGATCTGGCTCGTTAATTGAGAACACTGGCCCCGCAGGGTTTCCAGCAGGGCCAGCTGTTCTTCGGTCAGCGTCTCGCCATGCGCCATCTGCAGGCAAAGCCGGGAGGCATACTCCGCCAGCTGATTGCAGAATTTCAGCGTGTCGCTCATGGCCTGATGGGACAGGGGCAGGGCGGACAGACCCGCCAGCACGCTTTCCGCCTGACGGCTCACGCCGGAAAACAGCTCGGCCAGCGTGCTTTGCTCCGAGGCGACTCCGGCCTTGGTCAGCTTGAGGTTGATGGCCTGCAAATGCTCCTGCGCCTCATACAGGCGCTGCTGGTAGCCCTCTTCCACCACCGCCCGGACCTGATCCCGCTCGCTGCGGTATTGGACGGCCACAAAAATCAGCGCGGCGGCACAGACTGCCGCAAGCGCTATCCACAGGCCATATCGGCGAATGTTTTTCTGCTTCATGATCTCATTCCTTTTCTTAAGGCAATACCGCACAATGAGCTGTTGCGGCGGCGAATGAAATTTTCGTCAGATGCAATTTTCTCTGACGGAAAAGGCGTCGCCAGTGCCGACGATGAATGGTGTGCTATTGCCTTAAATGGCAAAATTGTGCTTTCCGATGGAAAGCTGCACCGTGCGGGTCCAGATCCAGCCGTTGGTGGCGGTAGACGGATTGTAATAGTACAGACATCCGCCGGTAGGGTCCCAGCCGTTGAGCGCGTCCCTGGCCGCGCGGATACTGTCGGAATCCGGGGTCAGATTGATCTGCCCGTCGTACACCGCGTCAAAGGCTCCGGCCTGATATACCACCCCGGCGATGGTGTTGGGGAAGGACGGGCTTTTGACCCGGTTCAGCACCACCGCCGCCACGGCTACCTTCCCCACGTAGGGTTCGCCCCGGGCCTCGCCGTGTACCAGCCGGGCCAGCAGATAGCTGTCGCTTTCCTGATAAGCCGAGGCGGAGACAGCCGAGCCAAGCGAAACGCCCAGCGCCGCCGCCGTAGAAGCACCCACCACGCCGTCCACATTCAGGCCGTTTTTGCGCTGGAACCACACCACCGCGTCATAGGTGGCCTTGCCAAAAATGCCGTCGGCGCTGCCGGTCATGTACCCGTACTGAATCAGTTTCCGCTGCACCTTCCGCACGTCCTCGCCCTTGCTTCCCCATGCCACCTGCGCGTCCGCATGGGCAAACGCCAGCATCAGGGCGAAGGTCAGGAGGGCGGCCGCCAGCTGCAAACAGAATTCCCGGCCGTCAAAGGGTCTTTCCGGCCCTCCCGCAGCCAGCGTGCGAAGGGCTTCGCGGGCCTTCTGAACAAGGGGCATGGGGTTGATTTTTCTCTGCTGGGAAGGTTCTTTTTTCGTTTCGGACAGTTTCATTCTGATCGCCTCCGGCCGGTAGGGTTTCCCGCGTCAGGGCGGGCCGTTTTCACAGAGGGAAGTATGTAACAAAACAGGGTGAAATATACATTTTTTCTTGACGTTGCCCGACGGATTCCTTACAATAAAGGATAAGACAGAAGGTTTCTGATCGAATGGAATGCCGCCCCCCGGACGGGGCTTTCAAAAGCTGCGGACATGCCTGCGAAGCGCTTCTGCCGGGCGGACGGCGCTGGTCGATCCTGACCCTGAGGGGGAGGCTTTTTCATGTCCTTTTCATCGGATTGCAAAAAGGAGCTTTGCCTCCTGAACCCCGAAAAGCCTTGCTGCCGCATGAGCGAGCTTTCGGCGCTGTACATGACGCTGGGCAGTCTGAACCTGCTGGGCCGGGGCAAGCTGAGCGTTCAGTTCACCGGCGAAAGCATGGCGGTAGCCCGCAGGGTCTACACGCTTCTGCAAAAGGGGCTGAACCTTTCGCCCCAGATCCACTACGTATCCACGGCTCACTTCGGCGGCACCCGGAAATGCGTGCTGACGCTGGGCCCTACCCAGACTCCGGCCTTTCTGTCCGCGCTGGGCATGATGACCGTGGGGGAGGACGGCGAAGCCACCTTACGTTCTACCTCTCCCAGGGTGAACCTGAACCGCTCCTGCTGCGTGCGGGCCTTTCTGCGGGGAGCCATGCTGGGCGGCGGCACCATGACCAATCCGGAGCAGGGCTATCATCTGGAGCTGGGCTATCGGGACGAAAATTTCCGGGACTGCGTGGCCAAATGCCTGCAGCGGGTGGACCTGCCCATTCACCAGTCCTCCCGAAAGGGAAAGGACTTTCTGTATCTGAAGCAATCCGACCAGATTGTCACCTTTCTGACCGCGGCCGGCGCGCATCAGGCGGTAATGGAGATGGAAAATCTCCGGGTGCAGCGGCAGGTGCTTGGCTCGGTAAACCGGGCCATGAACTGCGACAGCGCCAACCTGCAAAAACAGATGAACGCCAGCGACGAACAGCTTCGGGCCATCGAACGGCTGGCGAAGCGGGACGGGCTGAAAGGGCTGCCCAAAGCGCTGCAGGAAATCGCCGTGGCCCGGCTGAAAGCCCCGGATCTGACGCTGGAGCAGCTGGGGCAGACGCTGGACCCGCCCCTTGGCAAAAGCGGCGTCAATCACCGCATGCGCCGCCTGATGGAATACGCGACCGAACTGCCGGAAACCAGAGAAGAACCCCAAAAATGACACGCCGTCTGATGGAACAGACGGCTGGAAACGAGGAATCCCCCATGAGAAAAGAACTGCTGAACCTGAAAACCATGCGCCCCATCAACCGGGAAATCGCCGCGCGGGTCGCCACGCTGGCCTCCCGGTACGACTGTACCTTTGTGCTGGAGTTTGCCAACTCCATCGTAAATATGAAAAGTATGCTGGGCCTTTTGAGCCAGATGCTGCCCATGAACGACACCGTCGCCCTCCGGGCCGAAGGCGACGGCGAAGACGAAGCCATGGACGCCATGCTGAAGCTGCTGAAGGAATTTGAAAAATAAAAGGCGGGTTCCAAGAGGAAAAGCCCGTTCCTCCCGGCGTTCAGAAAACGCTTGGGGAGGACATTTTCCCATTGCCTTTTTTTCCAAAAACCTGTTGATTATTTTTCGGAAAAAATGTGGGAGCGATTCCCAAATCCTTTGCCGCAAAAAGAAAAAGATTTTCCATAATGGTTTTTCCACAGGCTGTGGAAATATGGAAAACCGACGGGAAACGGCAAAAGCAGACAGGGTTTTTGCCTATTATTTCCCCCAAAAAGGCAGGAAAAAACCCCGCTCAGAGAGAATTTTTGGAAGAAGAGCTTTTCAGGGCGTTCAAAACGCCTGAAGAAAGCCCTTCCCAGTCTGCCAAAGAGGAGCGATACGTGGAAAACACGGGGAGATCTCCCTCCTTTTCCACGAGGATTCCATGGGGGTTTTTCCTTTGCGGAAAAGGGATCGACCCGCTTTTCCACGGTTTCCACAGCCCCTACTACTACTACTGAATTTTATTACTACTACATCGGATTGGATCGGAGGTTCCGAAATGAAGTTTGAATGTTCCGCCCAAGATTTGTTCTACGGCCTGCAAAACGCTACCCGGGCCCTGAGCTCCCGCCCTGCCATGCAGATCCTCGAAGGCGTGCTGCTCTCCTGCGATGAAGACGGCGTGCTGCTGCAATGCTCCGACGGTTCTCTGAGCATCAAGACTCAGGTATCCGCCACCGTGGCCGAACCCGGTCAGGTCATCCTGCCCGGCCGTCTTCTGACGGAGATCGTCCGCAAGCTGCCCGAAGGCACCGTTACCTTTACCATGAACGAAAAAATGGCCGTGACCATCCGCTGCGGCCAGAGCCGCTCCACCATCACCGGCGTAGCCACCGACGAGTTCCCCCAGATGAAGGATCTGTCCGGCACCTTTGCCCTTCACTTCCCCCAGGGCAAGCTGAAGGACATGATCTCCAAAGTGACCTTCGCCATCGCCGTGCAGGAAAGCCGGCAGGCTCTCACCGGCTGTCTGATGGAGGTCAGCCGTACCGAGCTGCATCTGGTGGGTCTGGACGGCTTCCGTCTGGCCCTGCAGCGCTATCACGGTGACTTTGTGCTGCCGGATGATAAGGAAGAGATCAAGGCGATCATTCCCGGTCGGGTCATGACCGAGCTGACCCACATCATGGAAGATACCGACGAAATGGCTACCTTCCATCTGGACAATACCCACATGATGGCCGTCATCGGCAATACCACCGTCGTTACCAGCCTGCTGGCCGGCGAATATATCAACTACAAGCAGATCCTGCCCACCTCCTGGCAGACCCGCGTCACCGTAAAGCGCAAGGAACTGCAGGACGCCATCGAGCGCGCCAGCCTGATGGCGAAAGAGGGCAAGAACAATCTGATCCGCATGAAGGCCTCGCAAGGCTCCCTGACCATCACCTCCAACAGCGAAATGGGCGATGTGCGGGAAGAAATGGAAGCCCATCTGGAAGGCGTGGACATCGAGATCGCCTTCAACAGCCGCTACATCAGCGACGTGATCCGCAACGTGGACGAAGAATGCTGCACCCTGAGCATGAACACGCCCGTCAGCCCGTGCGTCATCTGCCCCATGGACGGAGACGGCTACCTCTATCTGGTGCTGCCGGTTCGCGTGTACAACTGAGGCGCGTCGAATGGATGATTTGAAGTACACCACCGCCAGCAACATCATCAACCTTCGGCAGAAAGCGGGCATGACTCAATCCGAGCTGGCGGGGCTTATCAATTATTCCGACAAGTCCGTCTCCAAATGGGAACGGGCCGAGGCGGTGCCGGACGCTTATGTGCTCAAGAAAATGAGCGAGATCTTCGGCGTGACGGTCGATTATCTGCTCAGCCCTCACGACGGCTGGGATCAGGACCCCCGGCAGAAAAAGCCCGCTTACAGCAATCAGGTCATTATCCTTCTGTCCGTGATGGGCGTCTGGATGCTGGCCCTGATCCTGTTCATCTCGCTGTGGCTGCTGGGAAATCTGGTGTGGATCATCTTTATCTACGCCATTCTCTTCTCCATGCTGGTACTGCTGGTGCTGAACTCCGTATTGGAACAGGGAAAGCACAACTATCTGATCATCGGGGCGCTGATCCTTTCCATTGTGGCGTCGCTCTATTTCTCTTTCCTGTACTTTGGGAAGCAGAACTACTGGCAATTATATCTGCTGCTGGCCCCCGCATGGGTCACGGTTTATCTGGCCTCCCGCCTGCGGAAACGGCCTGAAAAAGAAGAAAAGCCCTGAAAAAATCGCCCTGCGGAAAATCCTCCGCAGGGCGATTTTGCGAGAGACGATCGGTTGACACGCCTGCTTTCCCCGTGATACAATAACGGCAGGAAGGGATGACGCAGTGGTTGGCTTCTCCCCTCCCTTACGAGATGTTGAGACGCCCTCCAGTTAGCGCTGGGTGGCGTCTCTGCTTTTATTTATCGCGGTTGTTGATTAACAAAGAAACAACAAGAGTGATAATCATGATAACGATGGACAACATTTCGAAGTCTGTCATCATGTTCACCCCCTTTTGTAAAAAAGAGAGCGGAAAAGCGAACGCCATCTTTGACCTTCCTGCCGGAAGCAGG
>CAKUCE010000151.1 GCA_934643535.1 uncultured Clostridia bacterium
TCACGCGGCAGTCGGTTTCCAAATGGGAGGGCGCGCAGTCCATTCCCGATATGGAAAAGATTCTTCAAATGAGCCGTCTCTTCGGCGTCAGCACTGACTTTCTTTTGAAAGATGAAATGGAAACGTCGGAGACGGCGCCCGAGGCGGAGGAGCCTGCCGCCCGGCGCGTGACCATGGAGGAAGCCTCCCGCTATCTGGAATTGCGGCGGCAGGATGCGCCCAAAATGGCGCTGGCGACGCTTCTGTGCATTCTTTCCCCGGCGGTTCTGCTGATGATGACCGCCATGAGCCAGCAAACGGCCCGTTTTGGCATTTCGGAGGAGACCGCCGTGGGCGTGGGCCTGTGCGTGCTGCTGATCCTGGTGGCCGCAGGGGTGTTTCTGTTCCTGACCTGCTCCGCCCGCAGCAGGGAATTCCGTTTTCTGGAGGAAGTCCCCTTTGAAACGGAATACGGCGTAACGGGCATGGTCAAGGAACGGCGCAAGGCTTTTCAGGGAAAATACGGCTGGGTGCAGATCCTTGGCGTCGTGCTTTGCGTACTGTCCGCGCTGCCGCTGTTTCTGGCTATCGTGCTGCGCCTTTCCGATCTGGGAATGATGGCGGCGCTGTGCCTGACGCTCCTGACGGTGGGCTGCGGCTGCTTTGCGCTGGTGTATGCGGGCTGCCGTCAGAATTCCATGGATAAGCTGCTGATGGAGGGCGAATTCGACCGTTCCCGCCGGGGACAGCGCCAACTGGCCAGCGCGGTCAGCGGCATTTACTGGCTGACCGTGACGGCGGTATTTCTGATCTGCACTTTTGGCCCCAGCGGAAACGGCAATCCCGGAGATCTCTGGTGGATCTGGGCCGCGGCGGGCGTGCTTTTCGGAGCGGTCATGTTCGTGGTCCGTCTGATGGGCAGCCGGGAAAAATAAACGCTGGCAACCAAAAACGAAAACCTCCGCGCAGCCCGGAAGCGCGGAGGAACTTTCGCTTTCCCGAAAAAAACAATGAAATGAAAAGGACGGGGGAAAACATGAAATCAAGATTTGAAAAAGCGCGGAAGGCGCTGATTTTCTGGACACTGTTTATCGGGGTGGGAGCCGTGGGCGGAGCCGCCTGCATGCTGATCGACCCGTCCGGCAGGATCATGGGGATGGACGCCATGCTGCCGTTTTTCCAGAAAATGCCGCTGGCGGAGCTGCTGTTTCAGAATTTTGTGTTTTCCGGCATTTCTCTGCTGATCGTCAATGGCCTGACCAATCTGACGGCCGCCGTGCTGCTTCTGCGGCGGAAGCACGCGGGCGTGGTGCTGGGCGGCGTGTTCGGCGTTACGCTGATTCTGTGGATCTGCATCCAGTTCTGGCTGTTCCCGCTGAATTTCATGTCGACCCTGTATTTCTTTTTCGGACTGGCGCAGGCACTGACCGGCTATGCTGCATGGGTGTTTGAGCGGCAGGAAAATTTTGTCGTCCGCCGGGAGGACTATCCCCATATCGGAACCGACCAAAGGCGGCTGGTGGTTTATTTCTCCCGCATGGGCTATGTGCGCCGCAAGGCCTTTGAAGAGGCGGAGCGAACCGGCGCGGAGGTTTATGAGATCAGGGCGGCGGAGCGCACGGAGGGGACGCTGGGCTTCTGGTGGTGCGGCCGCTACGGAATGCATCGCTGGGCCATGCCCATTCAGCCGGTGACGGTGGACCTGACCGCCTATGAGCATGTGACCCTTTGTTCGCCCATCTGGGTGTTCACGCTGGCCGCGCCGGTGCGGGCCTTCTGCAAGGCTGCGTCCGGGAAAATCCGGGAGGCGGATTACGTGCTGGTTCACTTTAACCCGGCCCGGTACGAGAATGCCGCCGATGAAATGGACCGTCTGCTGGGCCTGAAACGGACGGGCCTGCGCAGCTTCGCCTGTCAGACGGGCCGCTATCAGGAAATGACGAAAAAGTCTTCGGCTCAGATAACGGCCTGACGTGGGAGCCGCGTGTTTACATTTTTTGACCGGATGGGGGGCGGACAGCCGGCCCTGCGTTCTTTCTGTCTTTTTGCCGCCTCGGGGCGGCTGTTTTTGTATCTGCTGAAATGGAAAAATCAGCCTCGGGATGGAACGGCAGCCGGGAATGGCGCGCTTAAAAATGCATAAATCAGCATAAGAATCCATTGACTTTCCCGGCGTGAAAATGCTATCCTGCCGGTGACGTTACAGCGTTCCAATTTGACAACCATAGACGGGAGGATGTATCTGATGAGCCATTATCGAAATTTCCGGCTGGCCACGTATTTCATCGCTCAGGGCGCCGCCCATGCGGACCGGGAGCAGCTCCAGAAGGACATCGACTTTTTTGAACATTCCCTGCATCTGGATAACGTGTATCTGGAACCCTTTCGGGACGGCACCTTCGCTTCGGAAGAGCAGGTCAGAATGTGCAAGGAAGTCTTCGAACAGAGAGGCATTCATGTCAGCGGCGGCATCACCACCGCCATGCCTGACCCGGAGGGAGCCGAACCCAAGCAGCGCATGTTCGGTACCCTCTGCTACAATGACGAGGCCATGCTGCGCCAGCTGGAAGCCGTCTCCGAGATGAACGGCCGGCTGTTTGACCAGTGGATCATCGACGATTTCTATTTCACCAACTGCACCTGCGACCGGTGCCGGGCCGAACGGGATGAGTACAATGCCGAACACGGCATCACCGACGGCAGCTGGGAACATTACCGCAGCCACAAGATGGTGGAGGTTTCCCGCGACCATATGATCGCCCCCTCCAAACGGGTCAATCCGGACTGCAAGATCATCATCAAGTATCCTAACTGGATGGAATCCTATCAGGAGACGGGCTACAATCCTCTGGAACAGAAAGACCTGTTTGACGGAATCTACACCGGCACGGAGACCCGCGATCCCGTTCACACCGATCAGCACTTGCCCCGGTATCTGTCCTTCTCCCTGCTGCAGTATTTCGAAAAACTGGCTCCCGGCCGGAATGGCGGCGGCTGGTTCGATCCCTTCGAATGCCGTTTTCTGGACTACTATCTGGAACAGGCCTACCTGACTGCCTTTGGACGGGCGCGGGAACTGATGATGTTCTGCTTCCAGGCGCTGGTGAACACGGTCAATGTGCCGGCGCTGGGCTTCATGCTGGAAAAGCTGGATGAAGTGATGGATCACATGGGACAGGTCGTAGGCATTCCCTGCTACATTCCCAACGGCTCTCAGGGGGAGGACAACGTGCAGGATTTTTACGGCATGCACGGTTTCCCCATCGTGACCACGCCTTTCTTTCCGGCGGACGCGCCCCGGATGTTCCTGACCGCCTCATCCGCCTGCGACCCGGAAATCCTCGACAAACTGGACGCTTATCTGGCGAAGGGCGGAAAGGCCATCGTCACCAGCGGTTTTGTGAAAGCCACGCTGGGCCATGGCGTAGAACGCTTTACCAGCCTGAGGGACCGTCGCCGCACCGTGGCCGTGAAGGATTTTATGGTGGAATGCCTGCGGCCCGGCTATGACCGGGAAATCCTCCATGGCAGCCGGGAAATTCTGATCCCCGTGCTGGAAAACCGCAACAACGCCACCTGGATCCAGCAGTGCAAGGGCATCCATGAGGAAGAAAGCTACACCCTGCTGGCCCGCGATACCTATGGCCGGGGCGAAATGACCACTCTCTGCGTGCCGGAGTCCTTCTCCGACCTGAAATATCTGCCGGTGCCCATGCTGTCCTACATGCGCCGGGAGTTCCGGGTAAACGGCGTGTATCTGGAAGGCGCACCCATGATCAGCCTGTTCCATTACGACAACGACAGCTTTATCCTCTACCCCTATCTGGATCGGGAGACCCACGATACCGACGTTTTCCTGCATGTGCAGGACGGCAAGGCGCTGACGGAGGTCGTCTCCGGCAAGCGAATCGAACCGCTGTACACTGAAGCGGGCGAGGCCGTGTTCCGCGTTCATGCCGTGGTAGGCAAGTTCCGCGGCTACCACGTGGAGCGGTAAAACATCCAAACCAAAAGGCTCAGCCTTCCTTTCGGAGGCTGAGCCTTTTGTGTATCCTTTGATGTTTCCCCCTAGGCTTCCAGATGATAAACGACGTATTCCTCCCGGAAGCGGTAGCCCAGCGTTTTCGCCAGATGAGCGGAGATTTTGTTGGCTGCGTCCCAACTGGGGAAAAGCCCCCGTTCCAGACATTCCAGCATCAGCCGGGCCCCGCAGGCGCGTGCCAATCCCTGGCGGCGCTGATCTTTCCGGGTGTCTATCTCGATCTCAATGCCGCCGGGCCAGGAGGAATAGCTGGATGCGCCCGCCAGCATTTCATCGCCCCGCAGAGCCGCGAAACCCAGTCCCATGCGGGCATAATCCTCGAAGGTCTCGTAATTGCTGACGAAGTCCCTTGCCCATTCCTCCGCAAGACAGCGGCGGTACAGCGACTCGTCGATGGGAAAAAGCGCCACCCCTTCGGGCAGACGTTCCGCCATTTCCCGGATGTCTTTGGGCACGAAGCCTGCCGCGTCATGGTCAAAGGCGTAGCGGGTGCGGGGGGAAGCCGCTTTGCCGAAGACCCGCCGAATCTCCGCCGTCCATGCGTCGTTCTGGGGCGTCAGAATGACGCAGGGCCGTCCGTTGGGCCGGAAACGCAGCAGTTCTTCCGAAGGCTGACCGGCGAAGAAAGCAAAATCGCCCAGCACCGCGGCGGCGGAACAAAGAGGCCATTCCGCCACGGCATATATGCCGCCCATCATGCCGCTCAGGCAGGAAAGCACCATCGTATCTTCAAAGGAGTCGAACAGTTCGGCGGCCTCCGCGGGGTTTTCCAGCCGGGTAATCATGGTAAGTCCTCCGTTCTGAATGGGGGATTATTCAATGGGAATTTCAGCGGCCTGCGCAATGCCGTTCAGATAGGTCTTGAAGGAACGGGAAAAACCCGTCACCACCTGCTGCTGGAATGCGCTGTCCGGGGCGCTCAGCTCTTTTTCCAGCGCGTCCCGCAGCTTTTTCCGGGTCGAGTCGCTGCGCAGGTGTTTGACCAGATTCCGCCTGCGCAAAAGCAGGGGGAGATTGGCCTTCATCATGGCCCCGGAGATCGCGTCCATGCCGAACAGCGAAACCGCCGTGCCCAGCAGCGCCCCCGCCAGAAAGCCCAGCGGGCCTGCCGCAATCAGCGCCACGCCGCTGCCGCCGCACAGAAGGCCCAGCAGAACGCTGACGATCACCGTCATCAGCGCGCCGATCAGGTTCATGCCGGTCAGGCCCTTCACGTCCAGCGGCAGCTTTTCCGGGCCGGAGCTGACCGCCGTCAGATTCAGGGCCATTTCCTTGCGGGGTACCTCGTAGCGGTCGCAGATGGGATCCACCAGCGCCTGCAGCTGCACGCCCACCTCGTCCAGCCAGCTGCGAAGAGCCGGGGTCAGCGCGTCCCGGGCCATGGGGGAGTCCAGCACCTCCATGACCCGCTGCTTGAGCTGCGCGTCCATCTCTTCCATCGTGCCAATGCGGCCCTTCTGCCAGTCGGTCACGATGGGCACGGCAGCCTCCTCGATCAGCAGATCCACCAACGCCTCCGTAACGGGCGGGATCAACCGGGGCATGGCCTTGCGGGCCGTGTAGGCTACCCGCTCTTCGGTGATCTCCTTTTCGATAGCCTTGCGGAATTCCCGCAGGTTGGAGTCGATCCATCCGGCGTAGCTCAGGCCCTTGGCAATGGAAAATTCTGGCTCCGGACAGCAGACCACCGCCGCCTCCCGGAAGGCCTCCCGGCAAAGCTGACGAAAGAACGGCATCCGGGACGCGCCGCCGGTCAAAAGCACCAGGCAGGGCGGATCGTCGGCAGTCAGGCGGACAGCGTGAGCCAGCGCATCCTGCACCGCCTGCGTAAAGCTGCGGCCCTGCAGCGCATTCAGCGGCTTCTCCGTCAGCTGGCGCGCCAGTTCGCCATCCAGCTTTAGGCTCAGCTTCTGCACGCCGTCATAGCAGATGCGCAGCACCTTTTTCACCGAGGCGGACGGGTCGTCCAACAGCCGGGTGTAGTATTCTTCCTTCAGTCGGCGGGCTTCGATTTCACAATAGCTGTACCAGCTGCGGCTCTCCTGAAATACCTGACGGATCACATCCCGGTCCCGGCTCTGCTCCACGCAAAGGCGCAGCAGTTCTTCGTCCAGAATGCCGCCGCCCAGCGCAATATCCCCGAAGGTGCCAACCCCCGTTTCCCGCCCGCCGACGATATAGGCAAAGTCCAGCGTGGAGCTGCCGATGTCAATCACCAGCGCGGTCTTGGACAGCACATCGATGTCCAGCGCCACGGTCTTGGCGTATTTGGCATACAGAAACGCCGCCCGGGATTCGGAGATCACCTGCGGCTCCCGAAGGCCCGCCCGCATCAGAAGCTCCCGGTAGCGGGCGCGGGCCGTAGCGTTCCAGCCGGCGGGACAGCCCACCACAAAGACGTCCTCCGGGTGCAGCAGGCCGTTTTCCTGCAGGTCGCGTACCGTGCCCCGCACAAAGCGGACGATGTCCTCATTGCGGGCCGGATCGTAGGTGAAGCGGCTCTTGAAGCGGACGCTGAGCCCGTCGGCCAGCGCGTCGGTGTAGGCCCGTTCACCCACGACGATCTCTCCGTTCAGCATGCCCACGGCGCTTAAAAAGCTGCGGGAGCCGCCCACAGGCAGGATCACGGGCTCGATGCCGGAGCCCTGTTCAAAAGCGGCGATGGCGCTTTCGCCATCGCCTACGTCAAATCCGATGTAACGCATGGATGCTCCTTTGCTCTTCCCTGATTCCGATTTCCGAAAGAAAAGCCTACCCCTGCCGAACGGCGGCGGTTCCCCGGCGGATCAGCCGGAAATCCTCCGCAGAAACGATGGCGGGGGAAAGCGTGCGAGTTTCGTTTTTGCTGGGGAGGACGGTGAACAGACGGCTGTTTTCCGCCGAATATTCCACAGCCCGGAAGCCCAGCCCGTTCAGCAGCCCCTCTGCCGCGCCGGTCACTTCGTCCCGTTCGTCGCCATCCAGCTCGTACACGGCCTCCATCAGGTCGGCCAGACGTTCCGCCGTGGCGGAACTGCCTTGTTCCCGGCCCCGCAGACTGTCGTTGAGATAGGCAAAGTCGTTGGCGCAGCGGTCGATAGCGCGTAACTGCCCGTCCAGAACGGCCAGCAGCCGTTCAACGTCCGGCTGAAGGGTCACGCGTACCTCGTCATGCACGGCAGCCTTTCGGCCCTTCCGGCGCTCGGTCAGCAATGCCGCCGAACCGGCGATTAGCGCCGCCAGCGCGGAGACCCAGCCCAACACGATGCCGCGGAAATAGCAGCACAGCCCGCTGAAGATCATCAAAAGCGCCGTCAGCACCACCAGCCACGCCTTGCCGCCCTGCTTTTCAGTCTTCCGGGACTGCGCCACCCATGAGGTGGCAGCCACCGGCGTTTCCAAAAAGCCCACAGAACCCTTCACCAGACTGAACAGCACTCCCATCTGCTGCCGGAGCACTTCGTCGCTCTGTTGAGCCAGTGTGTTCTGCTCGGTCTGCATCAAAGCGTGGCGGATGGCATACACCTGATCGGCTACGCTGGTCTGGTCTTTCAGCGCCGCCCGCAGGGATTCCCGCTGTTCTTCCCAGCATTCAAAGGCGCTCATTCGTTCGTTCCCTTCTGTGTTTTCCCGCTGCCGGAGGCTTTGGCGGAAGCTGTCTTC
>CAKUCE010000152.1 GCA_934643535.1 uncultured Clostridia bacterium
GCGCCTTGCTTTTCTATACAACCCTGCGGGGCGCCGCCGCGCAGTCCGGGGTGCAGGGCTTTAGCCCTGCTGCGGACGGATGAGGATGAAGGGGGTCAGTTCGTCGCCCTGACCGCTGGGATTGTCAGCCATGGCGTCCTGAATCTGCTCGTCGGTCAGGGGCACGGTGCTGGACTTGCCAAGCTGATCCCGCTGCAGGTCGTTGGCGTCCATCAGGATGACCGGAATGCCCGTTTCGCGGCTCAGCTCTTCGCAAAGCTCGTTGGGATGCTCGGGGTTGATGAGGGCCATCTCGTGGTAGAGATCGAAGCTGGAACGCTCGTAAAAGCCGTCGATGCCGCCCACGCCCTTGCCGCAGACCTTGTAAAAGACGCCGTGAATGCCGAAGAGCTTGGTCACGGCGCTGCAGACCACCGCCAGCAGTACCCGGGGCAGACCCACCATGTCGATGACCAGCTGCAGCTTGTAGGGCTCGTGCATGCCTACGCCGGTGTGGTTGATGCCCGCAAAGCGCCACAGGAAGTTGGCCCAGAAGCCGGGCTTCACCTGATCCCGCGTCTTGACGGACTTAACGCACATGCACATGACCTTGGCGCCGAAGCTGAGAATGTCGCCCTCCTGGTACAGAGGCCGCACATACTTTTCCACCAGATCCTTCTGGCTTTCGCCCACCTGCACAAAGTGGGTCTGGATGGCATAGCGCTCGTATTTGCGCCCGTCTTTCCCCTCGATCACGCCGCGGTCAAAATAAACGATGCCGTCCTTCTCCCGACGCTGCTCCTCCAGATTGCGGGAAGGAATGATCCCCATAAGTCGTCGCCTCCGTACTTTTGCTGGATAGTTGAAATGTTTGGATAAGGTAGCTTTCCCGGTTTCGGCCTTCCTCTTGCATGAAAGGGGTGAAAAATTACATGTTTTCGAAGAAAGGCTCGCCGTCTTCTTGGGTCAGGATGCCCATCTCGTCAAAATGAAGCGGAATAGGCTTGGCCATGATGTACTTGAGAATCTCGTCGAAGCGGACGGATTCGGTGTAGGTCAGCAGGGTGAACGCCACGCCGTGCTTTTTGGCCCGTCCGGTGCGGCCGATGCGGTGCAGGTAGTACTCGTTTTCGTTGGGCAGGTCGTAGTTGATGACGGCCTCCACATCGTCCACGTCGATGCCGCGGGCCGCCACGTCGGTGGCCAGCAGGATCTGGAACTTTCCCTTGCGGAAGCCCTGCATCACCTCGTTGCGCACGCTCTGGCGCATGTCGCCGTGCAGGCACTCCGCCGGATAGCCCGCGTCCTTCAGGCGTTTGCACAGGCGCTGGGTCATGTCCTTGGTGTTGATAAAGACCATGATCTTCTGGTAAACGTCGCTGTCCAGAAGATAGAGCAGGTTTTCGTACTTCTGCTCCCGCTGGGTGTTGATGACGTACTGGGTGATCTGGGGCCGGTTTTCCTTCGTGGCCTCGATGCGCACTTCCACCGGGTCGTTCTGGTACTTCCAGGCGATGGTCAGCACGTCCTGATTGGTGGTGGCGGAGAACAGCACCAGCTCCCGCTCGATGGGCGTGGCCTCAATGATCCGGGTCACGTCCTTGACGAAGCCCATGTTGAGCATTTCGTCGGCTTCATCCAGCACCATGGTGTGAACCGCGTTCAGCCGGATGTTTCCCCGGTTCATGTGGTCCAGAAGGCGGCCCGGAGTGGCCACGACGATCTGCGGGTTCTGCTGCAGCTGCTTGAGCTGCTTGACGATGGGCTGGCCGCCGTACAGACAGGCGATGCGTACCCCGGGGATGAACTGGGCCAGCGCCCGTAGCTCGTCGGTGATCTGCAGGCTCAGCTCCCGGGTGGGGGCCAGCACCAGCTCCTGCACCCGCCGGTCGTTCAGGTTCACATATTCCAGCATGGGAATGCCGAATGCGCAGGTTTTGCCCGTGCCCGTGGGGGCGATGGCAATCACATCCCGGCCCTCCATCATCAGGGGCAGGGTCTGCTGCTGCACCGGCGTCATTTCCTGAAAGCCCATCTTGGCGACGGCTTTCAGGATCTCCGGACTCAGCTCCGCTGCGTCGGAAAATTTCATTGGTTCTGCGGTTTCCAAGTTTTTGCTCCTTCTGCGGACAGGCCGTGGGCCTTTATTCCGCGTGCTGCTGATAGTACTGCTCGATGGCGCGGCTCAGCTGATCCGGGCAGGAAGTGTTGCCCCGGCACTGAATGCCCCGCAGGCGGTTCATCACGTCTTTGGCGTTCTGGCCTTCCACCATTTTGGCCAGGCCCTGGGTGTTGCCCCGGCAGCCGTTGGTGAATTGGCAGTGGGTGATGATGTCGTTTTCGATCTCTAAATCAATCGCCGTAGAGCAGGTTCCGCGAGTTTGATAGCGCAAGTGTGGTCCTTCCTTTCCTGCGGCGCGTTCCGCCGCTTTCCTCACATTCGTGACAGATACAAAAATACACCACTTAACGCTATTCGACGTCTTTTCCGTTTTTCCTGCCAAAATTCGCACGTCCTGCCGGAAGACCCATAGGATGAAATGATTCTATCGCCGCGAGGCGCAAGGGAGCGTTGTCATGAAGATTCTGATCGCGGATTCCGGGCGCGGGGCGTTTCTCTGGAAGAATGGAGAAATCCTGCGTCTGGACTGCCCTGCCGAATGCCCCTACTGCCCGGCGGCGGACCGGGAGCGGCTGTTTCTCTGCTGCCGGAAAAATCGGGACTGCTGCTGCCTCAGCCGGCGTACCCTGCAGGTGGAGAAGACGTTTCCCGCACCGCCCGCGCTGGCGGCGGCCGTTCCGTCTCCCTGCGGAAAATTTTTATACTTTCTCAGCACGGAAGCCGACGCGGTGCAGTCGGTCTCGCTGGAAAGGGGCGAGCTGTGCTATGCCGCCCCGGCGGGGGTCTTTCCCCGCGCCATGAAGCTGCACCCTTCCGGACGGCTGCTTCTGTGCGCCGGAGGCGCGGTAAATGAGGCCCGTCTGATGGGCGCGCCCGACCTGACCCTTCGCCATGTTTTTTATCCGAAGAGCCCCTGCTTCGGCGCGGATTTCTGGCGGGAAGGCGTGGTGCTTCTGTGCGCCGTGGAGGGTGAAAGCCTTCAGACGGCGGTATGCGTGGCCCGGCCCGGACGGCCCCGCGCCCGGGAGATCCAGCGCCTGCCGGGGCAGCCCGGAGCGCTGTGCGTCTGCCCGGACGGGATCAGTGCGCTGCTCAGCACCCCCGACGGGCTGATGAAGATGTCTCTTCCCGGCGGGAAGCTGGAATGGAACCTGCCGGAATGGGCCTTGTGCATGGGGATTTGCTGTCAGGGCGGGATGGCGCTGATCTCGGACGCGCTCTGCGGCCGGGTCTGCCTGCTGAACCTGCGTCGTCCGTGGGAAAGGCGCATCCTCTTTCAAGGCACCGACGCTCAGGCCTGCTTTCTGCCGGAGGAGCATAATCCTTCTCCGTCCGGGGCAAACTCATGAAAAAGCCCCCGGGCTTGCAAGAAGGAGGGAACCCTATGGTAAACACGATTGCATTGGTGCTGGTCATCATCGGCGCGATCAACTGGGCGCTGATCGGCGTATTCCAGTTTGATCTGGTGGCATGGATCTTCGGCAGTCAGGCAGCGGTCTGGAGCCGCATCGTCTATACGCTGGTAGGCGCGGCAGGGCTGTGGTGCATCTCCCTGCTCTTCCCCGAGCATTCCGCCGTCAAGGAGTAAGCGAAGCTGGGAGGCGGCCTCCATCAGAAAGGCCCGATTGGTGGGCTTGCCCTTGTCCGGGTCGATGGTCGCACCGAAGAAACGCTCGATATTGGGAATACTGCCCATGGTGAACACACCCTCCACGGCGACACGGAGGCAGCGCTCCACCGCCCCGGCGCTGACGCCGAAGGCACGGGCGCACTCCGCGTACAGCCGGTTGACGGGCTGCTGATCCAGCCCGGGGACGGGGACCCGGCGGCACAGGCACCAGGCCGCATAGCTCCGGCCCTTCCATTCCCGGCGCATGCCCAGCGCATCCAGAAAGCGCTCCACTGCCCGTTCCGTCCGGGCCAGGTGAGCCGCTGCCAGATACGGCAGCGGCTTTTTGGCCAGCACGGAAAGCAGCGCCGCCAGCCTTGCGCCGCCGCTTTCCGCGGGCACGGCGCAGTCCGCCGCCGGACGGGGGCCGTCCTGCCAGAGCGCCAGCACCCGGGGCGGACACAGGGGCGGCGTTTGGCACAGCTTTTCCCACAGGGAACAGCCGCCTGCCCGAAGGCGGCTGTCCAAAAGCAGCGCATCCCAGCGCTCCGTTTTCAGCAGCAGCGCGGCCTGAGCCCCGTCCGCCGCCACGCCTATATCCCAGCGCTCGTCCATCCCGTACAGCCGGAGCCGTACCTCCAGCGCCTTTTTCTCTTCCAGAATTGCGATCAGCAGCCGCAAGACGGATCCCCCCTTTTGTTTTTTTCGCACTGAAAAACGTTCAAAAGGAGGTTCCGCCCCGCGGCTGCGCTTTCCTGCCTCAAAATTTCGCTTTGTTTGTCGAAGTCCGGATTATTTCCGCAAAAAATCCGCCGCCTGATTGACAGCATCCACCACGGCCTGGGAAGAGACCGTCGCGCCGGAAATGCCGTCGACGTCCTTGCCCAGCTCCAGAGGCGGCGTTTTGCCCTCAAACTGGCGGATGAAGCTCTCGTCCTTCACCTTGCCGCCCACGCCGTCCGTTTCAGCGAACCGGGCTTCGCCCACGTTCAGTGACTCAATGGCTCCGTCGGCATTCAGCCGCACCCGCACCAGCACAGGCCCGCCGTAGCCGATGACGCTGGCGTTCGCTTCCCGGACGGCCGCATCCTCCCCGCTCTCCGGCGTGGCGTTGGCGGTCCCGCCGGTCAGAGACTGCACCTTCCCCACGCCCTGATTCACACCGTCCACCACGGCCCGGCTGGTAATGGTCGCCCCGGAGATGCCGTCGATATTTTCGCCCAGCTTCAAGGGCGGCGTTTTTCCGGCAAACTGATCGGTAAATTCCGGCTCCTTCGCCCGGGCCCCCAGTCCTTCTGTTTCCTTGAAATCAGGTCCGCCCACGCTGACTCCCCGCAGGGTTCCGCCGGTCTCCATTCCGGTCAGCACCTCGATGGAGCCGCCGTACCCCTGCACGGTCTCCTTGACCGCATAGCCCACGGTCTGCCCGCCCTGCTTCACCTCGTATACGAAGTCCACGCCGCTGCTTTCAGCGGGACTCAGCTCCGCAAACTCATCCGCTTCGGGAAACATGGCCTTCAGCGCCTGCTGATTCTCGCCCAGATTCTGCTCCGCAATGGGTTTTTCCGTAATGAGATTGGTGGTGGCCAGCGCTACCGCCGCCACCAGCGCGATGACGGTCAGCACCAGCCAGCCCGCCAGCTTTTTCTTTCCATCCATAGCCGCACGCTCCCTTCTTTTCCGTCTTATGCTGTGAAGCCGGGCCGGGTTCTATGCTTCCAAAACCTGTCGAAGGCCGTCGCACGGCTGCCATTTTTCGCACCGGGAATCGACAGGCCGCATTTCCGGCCCTGTCTATACTCATTTCAGCATCATTCGTCATCAAAGCGCACAGGAGGTGCTTTTTCCTTGCAAAGCGAAATGCAAACCGAAACCGGAGGGCTGAAAGCCGCTTCCGTTAAGCCAAAATTTTCCGCGTCGGCCCGTTCCTTTTTCCAGTGGGCTTATGCCACACTGGCCTGCTCCGCCCGTCAGCTTGGGATGTGCGCCTGTTTTTTCCTATTGCCTTTCGTGCGCTGGTTCGGAATCCCCTCGCCTTTTGCGGCGGCTCTGCTTCTGGGCCTGAACCGGCCGCCGGAGCTTTTTTCCCTGCTGGGTATGGCGCTGTCGCTGGCCCTCCGGCTGCTCTGGGGGGTGGAAAGCGATCCGTGGCAATATGCGGGGCTTTTGTTCCTCTGGGTGCTTCTGCGGCGTTCCCGTCCCCGGCCCGGCATCGAAACCGCGGCGCTGGGCGGCGCGGCCATGATGCCCCGGGCGATCCAGAGCCTGTTTGCGGGCGATCCGCTCCAGATCCTGCTGTCGCTGGCGGCGGTGCCGGTCTGCATGGCACTTTCCGCATGGTTCCGGGATGGGCTGGATCGAACGGGCTTTGCGCCGCCGCGCTTTCGGGACAAGGCGGTGCGGATCTTTCTGGGCCTTCTGCTGATCTCCGGGCTGGGTTATTTTCAGTTTTTTGGCGTTTCGTTGGGACAGGCCGCCGCGGTGCTGGGCACGCTGCTGGCCGCCGGTCAGGCGGGCTGCGCCGCCGGCGCGGCGGGCGGACTATTCTGCGGTCTGGCGTTGGCATTTGGCGGCCATGATTGCCGCATCGCTTTCAGCCTGTCTCTCTGCGGGCTGCTCTGCGGCGTCCCCTTTCTGAAAAAGAAACGACCGCTGAGTATGGCAGCGGCGTTTCTGGGCAATCTGCTTTCGTTTTTTGTTACGCCGCTGACCCGGCCCACGCTGGGCTGGCTGGGGCTAGCGCTGGGCGGGCTTTGCTACGTGCTGCTGCCCAAGAGCCGTCTGGACGAAGCCCGGGAGCTGTTTTGTCCCCTGAGCCGTCAGTCCGGCGGCATGGACGGAGCCTTCCTTCGGGAGACCATCGCCCGAATGCAGGAATCCATCCGCAGCGTAGCCAAAGCACTGCCGCAGGTGGCGGAGGCGGTTCCGTCGGAGGGGCTGGAGCTGGGGGAGCTGCTCTGTGCCAAATGCTCCAACCGGGAGCTTTGCTGGGGCCGCGCCCGTGTCCGCACGGAAAAGCTGATGAATTCCATGATGGAGCGCAGTCGTCAGGGCGAACCCATTGAGGAGGACGCGCTGCCCGCCTTGAGCCAGCAGGGTTGTTTGCGGGCGGAATCCATCCCGGAGGCGGCGCAGGAGGCGCTGACCCTGCACCAGCAGCGGCTGAACCGCCAGAAGCGCGCCCGTTACGAGCGGGAGCTGACCCTGACCCATTTGGCGGCCATGCTGGGTTCGCTCAACGAACTGAACACGGTAGCGGCAGGGGAGAGCCTGAACGACCTGCAGGCGGCGCACATCATCCGTCAGGCCATGGACGAGCTGCACGTTCCTGCCCAGCTTCTCTATGCCCGCCGGGTGGACGGGCACCTGCAGGCGGCCTTGCAGGCGGAAGCCATGTTTCCCATCCAAAAGCCGCTGGAGGCGCTTCTGCGCCGTCTGGATCAGGAAGAACAGCTGCCTCTTTCCATCTCCCGGGCGGAGAAGGGCCACATTGAGCTGGAAGAGCTGCCACTGTACAGCGCCTCCATCGGCACGGCCTCCGTCTGCGCCGGTCAGCGGGAATCCGGCGAGGATGGCGGCGTCTGCGGCGACGCCAGCGCGACCCGGCGATGCGACGGCGGGCGGCTGCTGCTCATGCTCTGCGACGGCATGGGCCACGGCAGGGAGGCTCATGACCTGAGCGAAAAGACCCTCGAACTGCTTCTGCTCCTGATGGAAGCAGGCTACACCCGGCGGCAGGCCATTACTGCGGTGAACGGCATCATGCTGTCCCAAAAAGAACAGCCGGAAGGGTTTTCCACCGTGGACCTGGCGGATGTGGATCTCTGGACGGGCGACGTTGCGCTGGAAAAGCTGGGGGCCTGTGCCAGCTGGCTGATCCGGGGCGATCACGTCAA
>CAKUCE010000153.1 GCA_934643535.1 uncultured Clostridia bacterium
GTCCGAAGCCTGCGACGCGTAGCGGGGCAGGCCGCAACAGTTTCTGGCGAAAAAGATCGCCGCAGGCGAGCTTTTTGACAAACTGAGCCGGGCCTCGGGAAAAAATTCCCGAGGCCCGGCGTTCTTTGCTTCAGCCTTATTCCTGTTCGTTTTTTTCAATCAGCACTTCCAGCGCCGTCAGCTCGTGGCCTTCTTCGTCGGTGTACTCGCCGCTGAAATAGACCGTGACCCGGTCGCCCTTGACGGGCTCCACGGCGGGTTCTTCGGCCAGCCCGGCCTGCGCGTCCTGCTCCTCTTCGGCTGCATTTTCCGTTTCGGACGCAGGCTCGCTTTCGGTTTCGTCCCCGGCGGGAGCTTCTTCTTCCGCGCCTTCCCCGGAAAGGGCCGCTTCGTCAGCGGACAGCAGCACGCCGCGAACCGTCTCGTCCGTCAGGGCGACGTCGTATTCCATTTCATCGTCCGTCAGCAGCACAAAGCCGCTCTCCGTCATTTCCAGCACCGTGCCCTGCAGCTCCGGCACGACGATCTTCCGGGCGGCGATCTGGCCGGGTTCGCTGAGGGCCATCACGCCGTCGAAGTACACGGTCACGCTCATGCCGGCGTAAACGGGGGTGGTCAGCTCGCCCTTGTGGACGATCACCGCGCCCAGCTCGGTCTGCATCAGGAAGGTATTCTCCTCCTCGTCCACGCTTTCCACCTGACCGGCCAGCCAGTAGCAGGTCACGCGGTCGGCGTGGGCCTGCGGCGGAATGCTCTTGGTCAGGCGGCCGTCGCTTTCCACAATCACGTACAGGTCCTTCTGAAGATCCGTCAGGGACGCGATGCCGTCCAGCACCGTCTGTTCGTCCACATTATAAAGGATCTCCCGGCCATCGGCTTCCTGCAGAAGGAAACCGTCCTCCATCACTTCCACAATGGTTCCTTCCCGCACCACAGGGGTCTCTTCTTCGGCGTTCGCGGCTCCCGTCAGGCAGAAAGCGGCGGTCAAAGCCAGCAGCAGCGCCAGAATCCTTTTTTGCTTCATCATTTTGTGACTCCTTTCCGTATTGGGGTTACACTGAAAGGACGAGGCAGCGGCCGGATTTGTTCCCCCGATTTTCTGCCCTTTTTTTCAAGCTGCGCTCCGACGGCGTTCTTTCCGGGGGGAAGGGCATTAGGAAATGCATATAAATCATGAACAATCAAAACCACAGCTTGAAAAACAAGGCCGGTCATGCTATACTTACGTCGAGGGTCCTGGTTCAAAGGACGCAATTCTTGAAGGAGGAACAAAAACCCATGAAAAAGTTTCTGGCTCTGCTTTTGACTCTGACCATGGTTCTGTCCCTGGTCGCGGTCAGCGCTGTCGCCGAGGCCGTCAATCCTGACGACATCGAAGACAACATGACCTCCGCCGACAACAAGTACGAAATCGCTTTCGTCACCGACGTGGGCCAGCTGAAGGACAAGTCCTTCAACCAGGGCACCTGGAACGGCGTGAAGGGCTATGCTGCCGCTCACGGCCTGTCCTACAAGTACTATCAGCCCGCCAATGGCGATCAGGCCACTGACGACGACCGTTACGACGCCATGAAGGCCGCTGCCGAGGGCGGCGCCAAAGTGGTCGTGTGCGCCGGCTTCATGCAGGGCACCGCTCTGGAAAAGGCCGCCAAGGAATTCACCGACGTGAAGTTCGTCTTCATCGACGGCTGGCAGCTCGGTCTGGAGAATGTTGCGCCTATCGCCTTCGCTGAGGAGCAGTCCGGTTATCTGGCCGGCTACGCCGTGGTGAAGGAAGGCTACACCAAGCTGGGCTTCATGGGCGGCGGCGGCGGCACCAATCCTGCCTGCTGCCGTTACGGCTACGGCTTCGCGCAGGGCGTGAACGCTGCTGCTAAGGAACTGGGCGTCACCGTGGAGCTGAAGTACTCCTGGCAGTACGGCGCTTCCTTCCAGGCTTCTGCTGAACTGCAGACCATGGCCAGCGGCTGGTATGAGAACGGCACCGAGATCATCTTCGCCTGCGGCGGCTCCATGTTCGCCTCCATCGTTGCTGCGGCTTCCGCCAACGATGCCAGCGTGATCGGCGTTGACGTTGACCAGAGCTACGAGAGCGACACCGTCGTGACCTCCGCTCTGAAGGGCCTTGTTTCCGCCACCGAATGGGCCATCGACAAGTTCTACTCTGACAGCTGGGCCGAAGTCGGCGATGTGGCTACCACTCTGGGCGCCAACAACGACGCTGTGGGCCTGCCCACCGAGACTTGGTCTCTGACCAAGTTCACCGTGGAAGAGTACGAAGCGCTGCTGGCCTCCATCAAGGACGGCACCGTTGCCATCGACAACGCTGCGCTGAACAACGACGAAGTCGTGAACGCTGGTCTGGAAAACGTGACCATCATCTACGAATAATCGTTACGGCTGAACAAGTCAAACTAAAAGGAGGAGCGAAAGCTCCTCCTTTCAGCTTGTCAAAAAATTTCGCCTGCGGCGATCTTTTTCGCCGGAAACTGTGATTCCTCGTCAGTCTGAAATGCCCTGTTTTCTTTTGAAAACAGGGCATTTTGAGGCTTGTACGGATGTCGTTACACCTTAAGGGTATAGCCTTCCTTCCGGGGTTTCGGCTGGGGCGCCGGAACGGCTCCGTAGCCCAGTGCGATGGAGCCGACGCCCCGCAGAGTTTCCGGCAGGCCCCATTCCCGCAGCAGCGCCTTGCCCGCTTCGCTGTCGAAAATTTCCCGCTCCCGGTGTACCCATACGGTGGAAAGACCCAGCGCGTGAGCGGCCAGCATCATGTTTTCCAGCGCGCAGCTGGCGTCCTCCACCCATGGGCCGATCGCAGGGTCGGCCAGCGCCAGCACGATCACCGGCGCGCCGTAGTAGGGATCCTTGTCCGTGCCCATGACGGCGGCGTTCAGCCTGGAGATCTGCTCCCGGTACTGGGGGCTGGTCACGGCAATGAGGGTAGGCGACTGCCTGCCCATGGCGGAGGGCGCGTAGGTTCCGGCCTCCAGCACCTGATCCAGCAGTTCTTCCGGCACGGCGTCGGGCTTGTACGCCCGGACGCTCCGGCGGGTCTTCAGCAAATTCAGCATTTCATGGGTAGCAGCATTCATGTGGAAAACTCCTTTCAAAAAGAAATGTTTGAGGAAAACCAAATGGGGATTACCGGCTGACGCATAGCTCCCGCCCCGGTTCCAGCGGGAAACGCCGCCCCTGCCAGACCAGCGCGCCGCCGGGCCGGTCGGTCAGGACACGCAGCTCCCGCTCGTCCCAGCATAGCCGCACCTGTCCGCCGTCCGGCAGAGGAATGACGGTACCCAGCGCCGACAGCCCGGAGGGCCGGGGCTCCAACGCGAACGCCCTGCAGCCGGGGGCCTCGGCCCGGAAACCGACCACATACCGGCCAATCAGGTCGATGGGGCCTGCGCCCCATGCGTGGCACAGGCTCTTGCCGAAGGGATCGCCGTACATGGCGTAGTGGCCGGGGAAGGTCTGCCGGGGGTCGTATTCCTCCCAGATGGTGGTGGCCCCCAGCACCAGCATGCCGCCCCAGTAGCCCCGCACCTGATCCAGCATTTTTTCCACCCGGCCCAGCTTGCAGTTGGCCCACAGCTCGAAGAATTTGAAATAGGGCGTGGTGATGGCCGGAACCGCGTCATTGTTCAGCACGTTTCGGACGATGGAAGCCCGCTTCGATTCGTCCGCAAAATCATACAGGATGGCAAAAATATTGGCGTGGCGGGTCACGTTCCGCCGCCCGGAGGCGTAGGTGTCGATGTAGGCCCCCTTTTCCTCGTCGTAGAAGAACGCATCCAGCTTTTCCGCCAGCCTTCCGGCATGGGCCGCGTACCGGCCGCCGTCCTGACCGGCCAGCGAAGCGCAGTCTGCCGCCGCCTCCAGCGCCCGGATGAACAGCATCTGCTCGGCGCACAGCGGGCCGTCCTTATCCATGTCGGCCCAGTCCATGAAGACCCAGTCTTCCCCCCGGCCGATGAGGAAGCCTTCATCATTGGTACGCTCCAGACAGAAGTTCGCCAGGCTTTGCATCCTCGGCCAGATGGCCCGGACGAAGGCCAGATCGCCGTAGGTCTGGTAGTCCTCCCGGATGGACAGGAGCCAGTAGAGCGAATAATCCACGATGGAATTCAGGTGCTGCAGCAGCGGCTCTTTGCCCCGCAGCGCCCACATGGTGCGATGGCAGATGTCCGCGTCCATGTACAGAAACCGGCTGACGAAATAACTCTGATACGCATCGCCCGACCATACCCAGCGGTCCCGCTTGACACCGTCCAGAAAAAATTCCCGGCTGTTGAGTTCGAAGGTATAGGCCGCCGTGTTCCAGATGTCCGTCAACAGCTGGTCGGAGCAGGAAAAACGTCCCCGGCGTTTCAGCGGTATGCGCTCATATTCCGCCCGCAGGCGAAGCTTCACCTCGCCGGGAATGAAGATATACCGGAATGCCCGGGCAGGGAAGCCGATGGAGGGAGTCTCCGCAGGCACGGTCTCGATCAGCAGACAGGCGGATACATCCCGCGCCTCGGCTTCTGATTCGCCGAAGCAGACGGTCAGTTCCGGCTGATCTTCCCTTTCCAGAAAGACCCGGGCGAAGGTCTCCCTGCCAAAGTCGTACAGCGTTCCCTGCTCGTCCCGGGTGACGTTGACGGGGCGTATCTCCTCATAGACAAAGGGAAAAACCTCCGGGTCCTGCTCCGGCCGGGTGAACAGGGGACTGGAACCTGCGGGAACCTTTGCTCCGGCAAAGGGCTGCACCGTCCAGCCTTCCGTTCCGGACAGGCTCCCTTTTTCCACATACAGGCAGGGCAGACCGTCCTCCCGGCACAGGTCGATCATGATCTCGTGAGTCCCGGCGGACAGGGGGATTTCCTTTCCGAAAGGATACAGCCTGCCGTCCACGCACACGTTGCCCCTGCCCCGGGCCTGCACGGTCAGCCCCTCCGGCGCGGTCAGCTCTGCGCGGCGGAAAAAGCGGGCGCTGTGCCAACAGTCGTACACCGGCCAGAACGCGGGCCGGTAATAATCCCGCTCCTGCCGCCGGGCGTGGAGCTTCAGAGCGTGGCGGAGTTCGAAATCTCCGGGATACCAGATCCAGCAGGGCGTATGATCCATGGGCTTGTCCCCCTATTTTGACGTTCCTCTATTTTTTCTCCGGCAAAGAACGGATTTCCTTGCGAAAAAAGAAATTCCCTCCCCGGAAGGAACGGGAAGGGAAAACAGCAGCCTTTTATGGCTGGCGTGTGGAACGCACGCACAGATAGCTCAGGGGCAGACTGACCAGCGCGGCCAGACCCTGCACCAGACGCCAGTGGTCGGTGAAGAAATTCCATGCCTTTTGGAGCCAGTTGATCCACTGCATGCTCTGAACGAAGATTTCTCCCTCGCTGCCGTACTGAACCAGATCAATGGCCTGACGGAACACGGGAGCCAGCGTCAGCACCCACAGCAGCAGCGGCCCCAGAATGACCACGGCCAGCGTGACCCATTTATTCCGCCGCAGGCAGCAGGCGAACAGGTACATCAGGCACAGCACTTCCAGACAGTCCAGCAGAAGCCGGGGAAAATCCCCCATCGTCTGCCGGAAGGACTGGGCCAGATAGGCTTCCGGCAGGAACGCAAAATCATAGCCGCACAGAATGCTGAAATGCTCGTTGTGACGGCTGAGAGCCAGAATCAGGTAGTTGTTGGCGAGGCTCAAAAGCAGCGTGCCCAGCACAAAGCCGGTCATGCACAGGGCCAGGCTGACGATCTGGCTCAGCCATACGGTAAAGCGGGACGTGCCGAAGCGGCACAGGAATGTGGAGCCGCTCCTGGCCAGCATACAGCTCAGCACCAGCATCAGAAGCAGGGTCAGTGCCCAGTTGGCCGAAATCCCGGTACCCTCACAGGAGGAAAAGCCGGTCAGGCCCACGATCAGGCTGATGACATCCGAAAGCAGGATCAGCGCCAGCAGACCCAGCGCCAGCTTGCCCAGCCGAATCAGGTGATAGCGCAGCGCGCCCTTCATCCGGGTGGAACGATAGACCGAAAGATTTTCAGACATGCCGTTCCGCCTCCTTTCCGTTTTGCGATTCCGTCAGGAATACGAACAAGCGCTGCAGGCTCAGAGGCGCGGTCTGGATGGATGGATCCGCCGTCAGCCGTTCCCGGTCGGCGGGGCTGTTCAGCCGAAGGTGCCGCACCAGCGAGCCGGCCATTTCTTCCTCCCGCAGCACGGTAAGCCCTTCCGTGGCGGCCCGAACCGCGTCCGGCTGGCCGGACACACTCAGATAGCTTTCCGTCAGTTCGGCAATGGTGCCCTGCGTCAGCAGGCGGCCGGAGTCGATCAGCACAGCGGAGTCCAGCACCCGGGCCACCTCCTCGATCAGATGGGTGCTGAGGATGAAGGTACGGCCGCTGGGCGCGTCGGCTGCATGGGTCTCCTGCCAGAGCAGGTCATAGAAGCGTTCCCGCATGACCGCGTCCAGTCCCAGACTGGGCTCGTCAAACACGGTCAGGGGCGCGCCGGAGGCCAGACCCACGCTCAGCAGCAGGGCGGTCTGCATTCCGCGGCTGAAGCCCTTCAGGCGTTTCTTTTCCGGCAATTCAAACCGGCTGAGAAGCTCCTCTGCGCGGCTTTGGTTCCAGTGGGGAAACAGACCGCCGCACACATAGAACAGTTCCTTGATATTGCTCAGTTTACCGAAGTCAGGGGTATCGCCGATCAGGCACAGCTGGGAAAGGCTGCTTTCCGGTCGGACCGGCTGGCCAAAGAGCAGGACTTCGCCTTCATTGGCCCGAAGCTGGCCGGAGAGAATGCGCAGCAGGGTACTTTTTCCTGCGCCATTTCGGCCCAGCAGTCCTACGGTCTGGCCAGGGGCGACGGAGAAGGTAAGGCCGCTCAGCGCGGTCATGCCGCCGAAGCGGCGGGTGATATTTTGCACTTCCAGTGCGGGGGTTGACGTCATGGAAAACTCCTTTCTGAAAAAGGCCGGGTGGGGCTTTTTCAAAGGGAATGGGGACGTGCCGACTTTGGCGCGGATTGGGACTTGCCGTCCTATGGGTTTCTCGCCGGCTTCGATGCCCGAAGGTTTCCAAGGGGCGAGCGGAAAGCCCTTTGGTGCGCCCGCAGGCGCATACCCCTGCCCCGGGTGGGGAATGACGCGCCGACTATGGCGCGGATTGGGACTTGCCGTCCTATGGGTTCTCGCCAGCTTTGGTGCCCGAAGGTTTCCAAAGGGCGAGAGGAAAGCCCTTTGGTGCGCCCGCAGGCGCATACCCCTGCCCTGGGTGGGGATTGACGCGCCGACTGCGGCGCGGGAGCAGGGCTTGTGTCCCATGGTTTCCCGCCAGCTTTGGTGTCCGAAGGTTTCCAAAGGGCGAGCGGAAAGCCCTTTGGTGCGCCCGCAGGCGCATACCTCTTGCCCCGGATGGGGATTGACGCGCCGACTACGGCGCGAGAGTGGGATTTGCCGTCCTATGGGGCGTTCACACTTTTCTTTCGGTGGCGAAAGAAAAGTGTGCAAAAGAAAGCCAGCGGCACGGCGACTCCG
>CAKUCE010000154.1 GCA_934643535.1 uncultured Clostridia bacterium
TCCTGTTCAAGCCCAGTATACGGCCCCCGGCGGCAAAAGAGCGTCGAAGCAAAGCGCACGGATTGTCGAAACGGCGGCCCATTCCTTCCCAGCCTATGAGCGGAAAGGAGAAAAAAGAACGAAAAAAGCCCCGAAGCAAAACTGCTTCGAAGCGGAAGGGGGATCATCGGGGAAGGGTGAAAAAAGCAGAAGCCGCCCGAAAGGGCAGCCCCTGTCTTCTCATATTCTGGTTCCATCGGAAAACTGAAAGCCAAAGTAGTATTCCGCGCCCAGCGCTTCCGCGATCCTGCTCATCTCGTCGGATGAAAACTTGCCGGTTTTCATTCGCTGGTTAAAAGCGGATGGACTGGTTCCAATTTTGCGGGCAAGCTCCGCTTCACTCATTCCTTTGTAGGCGAGAGCCATTTTGATTTTCTGCGACAGGGTCATCGGTATCACCTCGAAAACATTATATAGGTTCTTCTGCTCTTCGTCAAGGATAACAAAAATGTACTTCAAATTTTCTTTAGAAATATCTTGACATCGATTAGGTTTTCATGTACAATCTTTTTCGTAAGAAGAAACCCAAACAGCCTAAAACCTACCACGTATTCAGACAATCCCAATGGCTCAAGAATCAATCAAACAAGGATAGAGAGAAAGAGCAAGGAGGAAACAGCAATGGATTTTGCGCTTTTGGAAGGACAGACTCTGGAACATATGCGCCTTTTGATCGAAGGAGCGGTCGTGCTATATGAGAACGACGTGATGCCGCTCTATTCCATGGCGATAACGCAGGAGCGCTATCAGGAAGCGGCGGGGCTGGATACGCTGGGCGCGGCGCTGACCACGCTGCAAAGCGATATTCGGGAGCTTCAAAACGCCTATACCGCTTATCAGGCCGGGAAGGATGCTCCATGCTGAACGTTTGAAAAGAAAATGCCCGTCTCCGTTGGGGAGGCGGGCATTGTTTCAGGCAGGCATTTCGTCGTAAGCATAGCTGTCATGATACATCGTTTCCGGGGCAATGTCGATTTCGCCGTCCAGCCAGACCACAACGCCGTGTTCCACCTTGGCGTTTTTGAACACGCTGTCGTCCTTCAAGGGTTGAAACGCGGGATAATCCAGCAGCGGCGTTGCGTCATACAGGCGTTTTTCGCCGGAAGCAAAGGTCAGGATCATCATTTTATCATCCAGCGGCTTTACGGAAAGAACCCGTATTTCCTTCATGGGCGCCGCCGCGTAGGCAATACCATCTTTGATAAACATAGACTGCCTCCTTATGCCAACGGAGCAATTTTTTCAAAAGGTTCGCCGCGAACAGCTTTGTTCCACGCGGCATAGACTTCTTCTTCGTGGAGGGCCAGCCAGCCCACCACGATTCTGAGCTGTTTCACAGGCAGAGCTCCCGCCAGCAATTCACCATCAACGCCAACGGACGCTTCATATTCCCCATAGAACACATGAACATGGGGCTTGTTGTGCTGAACGGTATCGTTGTAAAGCAATTTGATAATGATGCCCGCAAAGCGGCACAATTCCGGCATAGCAATACCTCCTTACGGGCATAGTATATCATAAGCGGGCAAGGGTTATCAAGGAAAGATAGGGGCAGCAGGAGGAAGCTAATAGGGAGATTGAAAAAGATGCCCGTCTCCGTTGGGGAGACGGGCACGGTTTTAGGCAAATAAACGATAAGTGGGACATATTAAATATCGTTCAAAACGACGGCGTTTTGTTCTTCTTTTTCTTGTTTGGCAGCATTCAATTCCTCATCGGTAAAATGTTTATATCCAATCCAAACGCCATATTTTAAGGAATTATAGGTAGTTCCAGTATAGAATTGTATCAAATCAATTTTAACGTGCTGTCCATTCTGATATTCATAATCCCACTCGTCATAATCACGTAGATCGCCATATTTGCCTATCAATTTGTACGTACCAGCCAAAACAGCAGCCCCGGTTACAGCGGTTGTAGTGATAATATAGAAATCGCCATTCGTGTAGCCCAGAGGGGTTCCATATTTTTCGCTCAATGCTTTTTTCATCTTGGAATAAATGCTATCACTTGTATCAGAATAGGAGCTTTCAGGAAGCTGCCATTTAACTTCAATTAATTTATCCTCATCATCAAATTTGTAAAAAATTACAACTTCTTCAAAGCCGGCAACACTTCCTTTCTCTGTCCAGAGTGATTGTTCGTCGCTTTCTTCTTCGTTAATTGCAATTGTTTCTTTTGCACGAACTTGTTCCTTTGTATCGCCAAACTGGATTCCATTGCGCAAAACAAATTCGTTTTCAGCGTGAGCGGATACCGCAAAACTCCACAGCAATAACACTGCCATTATCGTTGAAAGCAATTTTTTCATCATCTTTTCCTCCTTAATGCCATAAGTAATTTGAAAAGTTTTCTTCAGTAACCAGAAGTCTGTTTTTATCCGTAAACGCAATTGTAAAGGACACCTCAACTCCTTCCGGCATCTCTGCCTGAATCTGTGGAAATAATGGAAGCAGATTACAAAGCCCATTTAGAATTTTGACATCATCCATTGGCATTGTTGAGGTTAGTTTTCCGTTATGAAGAACCATCACAAGGTGCCAGCCATCGCGAAAATCAAACCAGAAGTTAAGCTCATCTGCTCCATATTCCGGTGCGTTGCTGGTAAAGGTTTCTATTCCTTCCAAATCCATTGCCTGATTAAGAAACGAAAGACCAATTTCCATAGGATTGCTCTCGGCTATCCCGATTCCGGCATTAGCAACTATGAGAATCAAGAAGATTGTGAGAATTACATTTTTCAGCTTCCGCACCTTCATAGAAATCTGCCTTTCCCCCTTAACTATTCATTTCATCAACAACGGCTTCAGGAAAATAACATTGTCTGCATGCGGAAGGTATTTTCCCATACCTTATGGCAATTGCTTTTGCCTCTTGTATGGTGTCAAACAGTTCGTATTTTCCACCGGTTTCACTCTCAACCTTGTTTCTGATATGGGGTTTAGAAGCATCGTGGATTTTACCATTTTGTGTATTCAGGACATATGGCATTATCACACCTCCTTTTACGCATCCGCGTATTTCTTCTCCATTATAAAACATTTTCCAAAAATACGCAACTGCGAAAACGCACTTGCGAACAATCCGGTATGCTTTCCTTGAGGTGATACGAATGACCGTAAAGGACGCCGTGGCAGACCGTTTTCGGCAAATCTGTAAGGAACGCAATATCAAGCCCAATGAGCTGGCCAATCGGGCGGGCGTTACCCCGTCCAGCGTGTATAGTATGCTCGACCCTAAACGCCGGGAGGTTTCCGTCAATCTGGTGAAGAAGCTCTGCGATGGTCTGGATATGACTTTAAGTGCATTTTTTAGTACCAAAGAGTTTGATGAACTGGAGCAGGAAATTCAGTAATGGGCGGCTTGATGAAACCATCCGCCCTCAAAAGCGCGGGAGAAAGACCCACGCTTTTTTCTTTTTATTCCATTGAAAAACAGCCTCAGCGTTTGCCGAAGCTGTCCTTGAACCAGTTCTGAATTTTGACGTTGAGCTTTTTGCTGTTGCGGCCCGCGACCACCGCGTCCAGCGCCCCGGCACGGTATTCCCGGTTGTCCGGGTCCATTTTGATGGCCTCCCGGTAGCTCTGGTGGGCTTCGTCGTAGCGGTGCAGGCCCATGAGAATCCTGCCCTGCAGGGCGTACCAGCCGTCGTCCCGGGTATCGGCCCGTAAAAGCTGGCGGAGGGCGCTTTCCAGATTGCCCTGCTCCATCAGGCGAAGGGCGAAATGCTTGGCCTCCTCCTGCGCGATCAGATTAAACCCGACCCGGCGCTGGGAGGCCAGCTTCAGCGCCTGCTCGTAGGCCAGATTGAGCCGGATCAGCTCGTCCTGCGCCTGCTTCTGGCGCTGAACGTCCGTAAACTGATCCGGATGACATTCCTTTACCTTGCGGCGGTACGCGGCCCGTACCTCCGCCGCGTCCGCGCCGGGCCTGACGCCCAGCACTTCGAATGGGCTGGATCCGTACAGACTGCATCCCTCCCCGCCCTGACGGGTTCAAATGAGTACCTCAGCTCAGCTTTTCCCGGCGGATGTCCGCGCCGAGGGAACGGAGCTTTTCTTCGATGCGCTCATAGCCGCGGTCGATGTAGGAGGTCTCGTAAATTTCCGTTACGCCCTTGGCCATCAGCCCGGCTACGATCAGCGCGGCCCCGGCCCGCAGGTCGGTGACGGTGACGGGCGCGCCGTACAGCTCCCGCACGCCCTCAATCAGGATGGTGGAATGATCCATCAGCTTGATGTGCGCGCCCATGCGCCGCAGCTCGTCCAGATGCATGAAGCGGCGCTCGAAGATGGTCTCGCTGACGGTGGAAACGCCGTTGGCCATGCAGAGCAGAGAGGTCATGGGCTGCTGCAGGTCGGTGGGAAAGCCTGGATAAACCTGCGTTTTCACGTTGACGGCCCGCTGTACGCCCTGAGGACGGACGCGGATGCTGTCGTCGCTGTCCGTCACCCGCACGCCCATTTCCAGCAGCTTGGCGGTCAGCGCCTCCATGTGGGTGGGGATGCAGCCGTGGATGACCACGTCGCCCCGGGTGGCGGCGGCGGCGATCATCAGCGTGCCCGTCTCGATCTGGTCGGGAATGACGGTGTAGCTGGTGCCGTGCAGATTCTGCACGCCCCGCACGCGGATCACGTCCGTGCCCGCGCCGCGGATCTTCGCGCCCATGCTGTTCAGAAAGTTGGCCAGATCCACGATGTGCGGCTCCTTGGCCGCGTTGTAGATCACCGTGGTACCCTCGGCCCGGGCGGCGGCCAGCAGCACGTTGATGGTGCCGCCGACGGTGACCATATCGAAAAATACGTCGTTGCCCACCAGATGATCGGCCCTGGCGTACACCACGCCGCCCCGATCCTCGATGGTGGCCCCCAGCGTTTCAAAGCCCTTCAAATGCTGGTCGATGGGGCGGGAGCCGATGTTGCAGCCGCCGGGATAGGCCACCTCGGCCCGTCCTCCCCGGCCCAGCAGCGCGCCCAGCAGGTAATAGCTGGCCCGCAGGCGGCGGGTCTGCCGGTAGGGAACATGGTATTCCTTCACGCCGGCGGCGTTGACCACCATGCGCTGGCCGGGGCGGTAATCCACCTCCGCGCCCAGCTCCCGCAGAATGTCCACCAGCGCCCGCACATCGTCGATGTCCGGCAGGTTCTCGATGGTGCAGGGCTCGTTGCACAGAAGCGCCGCCGGAATCACCGCCACCGCCGTATTCTTACCGCCGCTGACGGTGATCTCCCCCACCAGCGGGTTGCCGCCGGTGATCAGCATTTTGTCCTTGCTTTCCATAATGCGGGCCCCTGCGGGCCGCCCTCACCTCTTTTCGCAGTCCAGAGGTTCCTGCGTCGTTGTATACAAAAAGTGCCAGCTTCCATTATACACGATTTGCTGTTTCTTGGCAAGGCTGACCGGTTGAAAGAACCCACCCGGGCTTCTCGCCGGCTTCCATAGCCCCTTATTTGGGACGCGCCGCCTGTTCCTCCGGCAGAAGACGGCAGACCCATGCGGCCAGCCGCTCCCCGGCCCGCTGGCAGAGCCGGTCGGCCCGGCAGAGGACGAACAGACGGCTGCGCAGCCATTCCAGCGCCAGCGCTCCGCCGTACACGGCCAGCCATAGCCCCAGCAGCGCCAGCATCAGCAGCGGAGCGGATAAGCCGCTCAGCGCCGCCAGCCGCAGGGTGAGAAGCGTGCGGCGCACTGCGGGCTGCTCATGGATCAGATAGACGCCGAAGGTCAGCGGCCCTGCCCAGCAGGCAAAACGCCCCAGCCGGGCAGGAGACTCCACGCGCAGGAAAAGCACGAACAGCGCCAGCGCCGCTCCCACCATCAGGGGACTGGTATACGCCAGAAACCATTCGCCGTCCAGCGGCAGGCTGAAGCCATGGGGGTCCAGAAACTGTCCGGAGACCTGCCAGCCGCCCGCCGCTCCGGCACAGACGAAGAAGCATAAAAGCGGCTTCCGGACGGTCCGGGCGGGCTTCCCGTACCGGCGCAGCCAGCCGCCCAGCAGGTATAGCACGCATAGCCAGCCGATGTGATACCCGCCGCTCAGGCTCAGCGCCGTCGCGGAGCGGGGCATAAGGCCGAATAAAAGCCCGCAGCCCAGCAGCGTCAGGGTCAGCTGACGGCGGGACAGCCGTTCGATGGCCGCATGAAGGGCCGGAGTCAGCAGGTACAGGCCGAAATAGGCCGTCAGATACCAATATTCCTGCGAACTGACCGGCAGCAGAGCCACGCGCCAGTCTTCCGCCGTCAGAGCCGTCCGCAGTCCCATGAGCGCCGTAAGCACTGCGCCGGTAAACCAGGCCTGCAGCCATAGACCCATCAGCCGCGCCGGGCGGAAACGCCCGCTGCCGACATAGCCGGAAATCAGCCCGTATACATTGACCGCACAGCAGGTCAGGGTGTTGAGCAGATACAACGCCGCGGCTGTTGGCCCCGGCTCGGGAAAGGCCAGCAGCAGTCCGCCATGCGTCAGCAGATGATGCAGCACGATCATGCCCATGGCCAGGACCCGCAGAAACTCGACCCCCGGATGCCGCGCGTTTTTTTTCGTTAATTCTTTCATAAGCCCTCTCCGTTTTTCTGGTTTGGATACTTTCATTATACGGCCTTTTGCTTCCGCGTCAACCAAGCGAAAAAAGCCTTTTCCCCAAAACAAAAAAGGCCGCGCCCACGAAAAGGCGAAAGCCTTGTTTTCTTGCTGTAAACGACCGCCAGCCAATATACGCAGCCCCTCTTTTCCACGCTGCAAAGGAACTCAGGCTTCCCAACCGGCAACCATTTGCGTATGCTCACAGCCAACCGCGGGAAACTAGACAGCCTCCGTATGCTCACAGCCAACCACGGGAAAATAGACAGCCTCTCTTTTTGCGTTGCAAAGGTACATAAGAAACACGGCGATTTCCCAACCTGCAAAATTTGAGCATGCACCACGCCGACCGCGGGGGCGAGGGCGGCGATAGGCAGCGGAGGGAAAAAGGCCCGCCCATTTTGACGGCGGAAAAAGGCGAGTTCGGAGCGCGCCGGATCGCAGGTGAAAGCTGGCCAATTATGCTACGCGCGACATAACGAGCCCCGCCGGCAAAATGGGCAATAAAGGGCTTTTTCCCGGAGTCGCCGTGCCGCATGCTTTCTTTGGTACTTTCTTTCGCGTCGAAAGAAAGTACTATCCCCCGTCGGGGCGGCAGCCCCACCACTCGCGCCGTAGTCGGCGCGTCAAGCCCCACCCGGGGCAAATAAGGAGGCTCCGCCTGCCCCTATTTCCCGTTCCTCGCGCTTCTCTTCTTCCAGGCAAGCCATTCCCTGTCCAGTACGGTGGAACGCGGCCGGGTCATGATCGCGTCGCATGGAAAAAGCGGACACTCGCCGCAGAAATTCAGACGGCGCTCCTTCACGCAATCCCGGGTAAAGCAGTCTCCCGTAACATGGGCTTCCTCGCAGCCGGGGCAGCCGCCTTTCAA
>CAKUCE010000155.1 GCA_934643535.1 uncultured Clostridia bacterium
ATGGAGCAGTTGACCTCCTGACGGGCGAAGAGCTGAGACACCTTCACGCCGTCGATGCTTTCGGCCAGATAGGCGTTGTAGTTGGAGTTTTTGTTGCTCTGCTGCTGCCATGCCTTGCGCTGCCGCGGCTTCAGGATGCACACGATGGCGATGAACACCGGCAGGCCGCTGACCACCACCGTCGCCAGCGTCGCGTCCACCGAGTACATGAACACGATGATCACGGCCACGTTGATGATTTCCAGAATGCTGTTGATGATGCCGTTGGAGAGAATATCCGACACCGAGTTCACGTAGTTGATGACGCGCACCAGGATCTTTCCGGCAGGGCGGCTGTCGTAGTAGCTGAAGGGCAGCTCCTGCAGATGGTGGAACAGATCCCGGCGGATGTCGAAGATGATCTCCTGACTGACATAGGCCATCACTCTGGCCCGGATCACCGTAAATACGATACTGACGACGATCAGCCCGCAGTAGATCAGCGCCCAGCGCACCAGCGTCTGCACGTCCCCGGCGGGGACGACCTCATCCAGCACCTTGGACATAATCTTGGGGGTGTACAGGGTACAGATCGAGGCCAGAACGCTCAGGCCCAGCGCTCCCAGCATCTGGAACCGGTGACGGCTGATGTACTGAAACGCCCGCTTCAGGTGTTTCCATTGAAAAGGGGACTCCAGCGTCTCGTCCACGTCAAATTTGTTGCGCGCCATTACGAAGCAGCTCCTTCCATCGGCAGGTCGTTCTGCAAGGCATAGGTTTGCCAGTAGTAGCCGTGGTTCTTCAGCAGTTCCTCATGGGTACCCTGTTCGGTGATGCGGCCGTTTTCCAGCACCAGAATCTGGTCGGCGTCCTTGACGGCGCTGATGCGCTGGCCGATGATGATCTTGGTACACTGGAAGGGCAGGTGAAGAAGCTGCTGCTGAATGTAATGTTCCGTCTCGCTGTCCAGTGCGGAGGTGGTGTCGTCCATGATCAGGATGGACGGATGCATGGCCAGCGCGCGGGCCAGCGCGATCCGCTGCTTCTGGCCGCCGGACAGGCCGGTGCCCCGCTCGCCGATGATGGTGTCGTATTTTTCCGACAGTCCTTCAATAAAGTCGTCTGCGGCGGCGATGCGGGCGCATTCCCGCACCTCGTCCTCCGTCAGTTTCTGATTGCCGAAGGCGATGTTGCCGTCCACCGTATCGGAGAACAGGAACACGTCCTGCGTGGCAACGCCCAGACCGCCCCGCAGCTGCTGCAGCTTCCAGTCCCGCACATCGGTATCGTCCACCAGCACCGTGCCGCCGGTCACGTCGTAGCAGCGGGCCAGCAGGTTGATCAGCGTGGTCTTGCCGGAGCCGGTGGGGCCCATGATGGCCACCGTGCTGCCGGCCTCCGCCGTGAAGGTCACGTCATGCAGAACCTCGGTGCGGTCGAAGGCCGCATCCACGTGCCGGAATTCCACCTTGCCCTTCATGGAGGCATGCTCCTTCGCCGTGGCCCGGTCCTGAATGGCGGGACGGCTGCAATACAGCTCCATCACCTTGTGGGCCGAGGTCTGGAAACGCTGGAAGTCGTTGATCAGGTTGCCCATCTGGCGCATGGGGTTGGCCAGCGCCCACGTCAGCTGGGAGAAGATCGTCAGCTGGCCGGGGGTCAGCTGCCCCTTGATGATCAGATAACCGCCCAGAAATACCGTGATGATGGTCATGGCATGGGCCAGAATCTCAATAAACGGGAAGAAGCTGAGCCATTTTTTGTTGATGTTCAGTTGGCTGTCCCGGAAAGCGGCGCTGCGCTTCTCGAACTTTTCTTCCTCAAAGCTCTCCCGGGCAAAGGCCTTCACCACCCGGTTGCCCGCGATGTTCTCCTGCGCGCCCGCGTTCATCTCGCTCAGCTTTTCCCGCATGAACACGAACAGAGGCCGGGCCTGCCGGGAGTAGAGATTGGTGATGAGCAGAAGCAGCGGCGTCACCATCACCAGAAAGAGGGTCAGCCGCCAGCTGGTGAAGAAAAAGCAGATCAGGGTACTCAGAAAGATGCACACGCAGTCCACGATGGCATAGCTCATGTAGGACATGAAGTGGCGGCACCAGTCCAGGTCGCCGGACATCCGGGTCATCAGCTCGCCGGTACGGTTGCGGTCGAAGTAACGGGTGTCCTGATACTGCAGCCGCTCGAACAGCCGGCAGCGCAGCTTGAGGACATTCTCCTGCGACGTTTTTTCCAGCATGATAATCATGGCGTAGCGCATGCCCTCCCGGCACAGCTTTACCGCCAGCATCACCGCCAGAATGCCCAGCAGGGGTTCGGGATTCTGCGCCACGATCACGTCGTCCACCAGTCTGGCGCTCAGGGTAGGATTGACCAACAAAAGAACGCTGGTAAAGGCCGAAATCGCCAGCGCCGTGATAAACCGAATTTTTCCTTTTTTTTCCGTCAGACTCCACAGCCATGCAATGCAGCGCATAGAAACCTCCAACTCCATCGAGGTCGTCGCGTGGGATTGCCGTTACAGCCGGCGTAAACGCCAACATTATAGGCCACCTGACCGGGAAAGTCAAAGCCTTTTTGGATTTTTGGGAAAGTTTTTGAAGAATCGTTTCAAAGCGGAAAAAAACCGGCGGAATCGTAACAATTCCACCGGGTCTTAAAGCTGCTTTACAGCTTTTGCAGCATGGTTTTATCCACCTGCCGGTACAGGACCAGACACAGGGTCAACGAGAACAGCTCCGCAATGGGGAAGCTCCACCATACCGCATCCACGCTGCCGGTCTTGCTCAGGAGCCACGCGGCCGGCAGCAGTACGATGATCTGGCGGCACAGACTCATCAGCAGACTGTAGAACCCCTTCCCCACGGCCTGAAACAGGGTGGAAATGGTGATGCCCACCGCCGCCAGCAGGAAGCTCAGGCTGATGACCCGCAGGGCGACCACGCCCATGGCGGTCAAATCCCGGGCGTCGCCGGCCTCGAACAGGCTCAGCAGCGTTTCGGGGATCAGCAGGAAGGCCACCGTGCCCAGCAGCATGATCGCAGCCGCCCAGATCAGCGCCACCTTGAGCGCGTCATATACCCGTTTGCGCATCCGCGCGCCGTAGTTGTAGCCCAAAATCGCCACCAGACCGTTGCTCAGGCCGAATACCGGCATGAATACGAAGGACTGCAGCTTGAAATACACCCCCAGCACGTTGACAGCCGTCGCACCGAAGCCCAGCAGGATCATATTCATCAGTACGTTCATCACGGACGAAATAGACTGCATGATGATGCTGGGGAAACCCACGTCCAGAATGCCCTTCAGGATCGTCTTATCGGGGCGGAAGCCCTTGAGATGAAGGCGCAGCTCCACGTTTTTCGCCTGATTGAGCACAAGGCCCAGCGTCATACCGCCGATCTGACCGATGACGGTGGCGATGGCCGCGCCTGCAATGCCCATGGCCGGAAAGCCCAGCAGGCCGAAGATCATGATGGGGTCCAGAATGATGTTGATGACCGCGCCCGTCAGCTGCGTCGCCATGGACAGTACCGTGTTGCCGGTGGCCTGCATCATGCGTTCAAAGCAGATGCCGAAAAACAGGCCGAAGCTGAACACGCACACAATGCTCAGATATTCGCCGCCCAGCGCCCGCAGCTCCTGATCGGGCGTAAACAGGTTGAAAAAGGGTCTGGCAAAAAGCAGGCCGAACACCAAAAACAGCAGATAGCCGCAAAGCTCCGTAAACAAGCCGTTTTTGGCCGCCTCCCGGGCTTCCTCCGCCCGCTTTTCGCCCAGCTTTCGGCTGATCAGGCTGTTGAAGCCCACGCCCAGACCGGTGGATACGGCGATCATCAGCATCTGGATGGGATAGGCCAGCGAGACGGCGGTCAGGGCCGCGGCGCTGTACTTGGCCACAAAAATACCGTCCACCACGTTGTACAAGGCCTGAACCATCATGCTGATCATGATGGGAATGGAAACCTTGGGCACCAGCCTTCCCATTTCCATCGTGCCCAGCATTCTGGAACGTTCCTGTGTCTCCATTCGTTGCTCTCCTTCATTCGCGTAATCGGGGAAAAAGCCCCAAGCGGTTATGGTAACAGCTTGAGGCTCAATAGTCAATAGCGGATGAACCGCCGTTTTCAGTTTTCCCGGAAAATTTCCATTTTCTCCCGCAGGGGATACGCCGTCACACCGTCGCCGTCCAGATCTTCCCGGTGCATGTCCACCACGGTCAGCTGGGGATTGTCATAGGTGCGGTAGTAGTAAAGGCCCCGGTCGGCGTTCATGCAGGCGGAATACAGCGTGATCTCGTACTGTCCGTCCGGCAGGCGGCACAGGCCCCGCTGCTGCTCCACCGCGCCCAGAATATGGAAGAACTGGCTCACACTGGAAAGCTCTTCCTCCCCGGATTGGGCATTCAGGCAGGCAAAAGCCGCCCGCACGAACCGGGACTGAGACGAAAGGTCGCCGGGCAGGCCTATGGCTCCCATGCCGCGGCTGTACTCCTGAAAGGGAATCCCACTGGCAAAGCGGAACTCCGGGCCGTCGGGCGAAAGCCGGGCGTAATTGTTCAGTTGAAACAACTGCATGGGAAAGGGCGGATTGTTGGTCAGCACCCGGGCGGGATCGTCGTAAACATGAAGCCCGTCCGCCATGCTTTCGATCACCAGACAGTTCTCCTGATCCGCCAGCATCCAGTGGAGCTGAGAGGCCGGCATTCCCGGACAGAAGGGTTCATCCGTCAGGTTCAGCTTTTCCAGCGCTGCGCGGGCCTCCTCTGCCGCAGCACAGCGGCCCAGCAGCCACGGGATCAGCTCGAACTGCGCCACGTTGTCCCTGCCCTGTACGGGCGCGTGATACACGGCGCTGCCCACAAAGTTCAGCCCGGCGATCGCCAGCCCTTTTTCGTTCACAGCGTCGTAATACAGGGGATAACCGTCCTGCACATGGGCCATGCCGATCATGGCGTAATGCTCTGTCCAGGTTTCCCCGTTGCGGAAGGCAAAGGGGTACTTCCGGGGCGTGATGGTCACGCTTTCCCCGAAGCTGCGTTCATAGTCCAGATTGCGTCCGAAATAAAAATCCTTCGTCCGATATGCGGCGGCGGTACACATGGTTTTTCATCCTTTCCGGCGATTCGTGGTTTTTCGTCCTCAGTATACCCCGTTTTTTCTCCCGGAACAACGGAAAAGCCGCCGAAACCATTGCAGTTTTTTGCCGCCGGTGATATAAAGAAAGAGGAAAAAGATTTTTCAAGGGAGGGACTTTTCATGCCCTGCACTACCTTATTGGTCGGAAAAAAAGCCAGCTACGACGGTTCGACCCTGATGGCCCGCAACGAAGACTCCGGCGCGGGAAAATTTACCGCCAAGAAATTCATCGTTGTTCACCCCGACGAGCAACCCCGGCACTACCGCAGCGTGATTTCCAAGGTGGAGATCGACCTGCCGGATGATCCCATGCGCTACACCGCCATGCCCGATGCGGTCCCCGTTCAGGGCGTCTGGGGGGAAGCAGGCATCAACGAATGCAACGTAGCTATGAGCGAAACCGAGACCCTGACCTCCAACCCGCGGGTGCTGGGGGCCGATCCGCTGGTGGAAGGCGGCATCGGCGAGGAGGACATGCTGACCATCGTGCTGCCCTACATCCACAGCGCCCGGGAGGGCGTGCTGCGGCTGGGCGCGCTGCTGGAGCAGTACGGCACCTACGAGATGAACGGCATCGGATTTCAGGATCTGGACGAGATCTGGTGGCTGGAATCCATCGGTGGCCACCACTGGATGGCGAAGCGGGTGCCTGACGACGCCTACGTGGTCGTCCCCAACCAGCAGGGCATCGACTATTTTGATTTCAAGGACGCGCTGGGCGAGGGAAAGAACCACCTCTGCTCGGCCGATCTGGCGGACTTCATCCGGGAAAATCATCTGGATCTGGGCTTGGACGGCGTAGACCCTGCGGAGTCGGAGGACTTCGACGTTCGGGCCGCGCTGGGCAGCCACAGCGACGCGGATCACTGCTACAACACGCCCCGGGCGTGGTACATGCTGCGTTGCCTGAACCCCACCACCTTCGTGTGGGACGGCCCCGATGCGGACTTCACCCCCGAATCCGACGATCTGCCGTGGTGCATGGTGCCCGAGCGCAAGATCACCGTGGAAGACGTGAAATACGTGCTTTCTTCCTATTATCAGGGCACGGAGTACAATCCCTACAACCGTCACGGCGACCTGTCCCGCCGGGGGATGTACCGTCCCATCGGCATCAACCGCAACAACTTCGTGGCCATCACTCAGCTGCGGCCCTACATGCCCCACGATCTGCAGGGCGTGGAATGGATCGCCGTGGGTTCCAACACCTTCAACGAGGCGGTGCCCTTTTACGCCCACGTGAACGCCACGCCCGCCTATCTGGCGGACACCACCGGCGCGGTGACCACGGAGAGCTTCTACTGGGCCAACCGCATGATCGCCGCCATGGCGGACGCGCACTATCCCGCCTGTCTTGCCCATGTGGAGCGCTACCAGCTGGCGCTGTCCACCGCCGGGCATGCCATGCTGAAGCGTTTTGATGCGCAATATCTGGCTGCGCCGGAGAAGGACGCCGCCGCCTATCTGACCGCCTGCAACCAGCAGATGGCCGACAAGGCGAGGGAGCTGACGGACGACCTGCTATCGAAGGTCTTATTCAGCGCCAGCATGGAAATGAAGAACGGCTTTGCCCGTTCCGATTCCTGACGCGGGAGGCCGGTATGAGCGGAGTTCTCATCAGCGAGACCACCCGGGAGGAGCGGGAGCGGCTGGTAGCCGAGTCGCTCGGGAATGTGGACGTTGCCTGCGACGGCTGTGCCGCAGGCGTGATCGAAATGTATCAGGACTACATCGACGGCAGGAAGGAGCTGCGGGAGGTCAACATGGAGTACCGGGCGCGGTACGTTTCAGGGATGGAAGGGGCCCCACGCGGCGGGTGTCCCTATCCCGGAGGGGAATGAACGGGACAGGGCATATTCCCTTTCCCTATCGGGGGAATGACGCGCCGACTACGGCGTGGGTCGGGACTTGCCGTCCGAGGTGGTTCTCGCCAGCTTCGGTGTCCGAAGGTTTCCAAAGGGCGAGCGGAAAGCCCTTTGGTGCGCCCGCAGGCGCATGCCCCCTTACCCCAGATGGGGATGGACGCGCCGACTCCGGCGAGGGAGAGCCGGACTTGCCGTCCTATGGATTGCTCGCCAGCTTCGGTGCCCGAAGGTTTCCAAAGGGCGAGCGGAAAGCCCTTTGGTGCGCCCGCTGGCGCATACCCCTGCCCCTGGCGGGGATGGACGCGCCGACTACGGCGCGGGAGCAGGGCTTGCAGCCCTATGGGGCGTTCACACTTTTCTTTCGATGGCGAAAGAAAAGTGTGCAAAAGAAAGCCAGCGGCACGGCGACTCCGGGAAAAAGCCCTTTACTGCCCATTTTTGA
>CAKUCE010000156.1 GCA_934643535.1 uncultured Clostridia bacterium
ACGCTGACCTTCGCCCGGCGGCTGTACCCCAATCAGAAGAGCTACCGGCTGGGCGCGCTGTGCCGTCAGCTGGGCGTGAGCCTGAAAAACGCTCACCGGGCCGTCCATGACGCGGCGGCCACGGCCCAGTGCCTTATCAAAATGTACGAGGGCGCGGCGGAAAAGGGCGCGAAGACCCTGCAGGATCTGGATCAGGTCATCGAGGGGCAGAGCATGGGCGAAAGCTATCACATCATCCTTTTGTGCAAGACTCAGAAGGGAATGCAGAACCTGAACCACCTGATCTCCGACAGCAACGTCAGCTATTTCTACCGCCACCCCAACATGCCCCGTTTCGATATCGAGAAGTACCGGGAAGGGCTGATTATCGGCAGCGCCTGCGAGGCGGGCGAGCTGTTCCGGGCCGTGGCCGCCAACCGGCCCGACGAGGAGCTGGAGCGCATCGCCGCCTTCTACGACTATCTGGAGATCCAGCCCATCGGCAACAATGCCTTCCTGCTCCGGGAGGGCATGGCGGAAAGCGAGGAGCAGCTGCGGGACTTCAACCGCCGCATCGTGGCGCTGGGCGAGCGGCTGGGCAAGCCCGTGGTGGCCACCGGCGACGTTCACTTTCTGAACCCGGAGGACTCCATCTACCGCACCATCATTCAGGCCGGTCTGGGCTTTGAGGACTGCGACAACCAGCCGCCTCTGTACTTCAAGACCACCCAGGAAATGCTGGACGAGTTCGCTTATCTGGGCGCGAAGAAGTGCCATGAGGTCGTGATCGACAACCCCAAGCTGATCGCCGATCAGGTGGAGGAGCTTCGCCTGTTCCCCAAGCATCCCGAGGGCAAGGACACCTTCCAGCCCTATTGGGCCGACGCGGCGGACGACATCCAGAACCGCGCATGGGGCCGAGCCAAGGAGCTTTACGGCGATCCCCTGCCGGAGATCGTGCAAAAGCGGCTGGAAAAGGAATTGGGCTCCATCGTGGGCTACGGCTTCTCCACCCTGTACTCCATCGCTCAGAAGCTGGTGAGCAAGTCCCTATCCGACGGCTATCTGGTCGGCAGCCGCGGCAGCGTGGGTTCCAGCTTCGTGGCCACCATGAACGGTATCACCGAGGTGAACCCCCTGCCGCCCCACTACCGCTGCGACCACTGCCACAAAATGTTCCTGACTCCGCCGGAGTTGGGCACCGTGGGCGTGGACCTGCCGGACAAGAACTGCGAAATTTGCGGCAATCCCCTCAAAAAAGACGGTTATGACATTCCCTTTGAAGTCTTCCTAGGCTTCAAGGGCGACAAGGTGCCCGATATCGACCTGAACTTCTCCGGCGAATATCAGCCCCGGGCCCATGCCTACATCGAAGAACTTTTCGGCAAGGGCTTCGTGTACCGGGCAGGCACCATCTCCGGTCTGGCAGAAAAGACGGCCTACGGCTTCGCTGCCAAGTATCTGGAAGAACGGGGCATCAAGGCGGGCCGCGCCCACAAGGAACGGCTGGCGGCGGGCTGCGTGGGCGTAAAGCGCACCACCGGCCAGCACCCCGGCGGCATCGTCGTGCTGCCCAAGGAATACGACATCTGCCAGTTCACCGCCATCCAGCACCCGGCGGATGACATCAACGGCACTACCCTGACCACTCACTACGACTTCAACTCCATGCACGACATTTTGGTGAAGCTGGACTGCCTGGGCCACGACGATCCCACCATGATGCACCGCCTGGAAGAACTGACCGGCGTGAACTTCCGGGAGATTCCGCTGGACGACAAGCGGGTCATGAGCCTGTTTTCCAGCCCCAAGGCGCTGGGGGTGACGGAGGATCAAATTCTCTGCCAGACCGGCACGTTGGGCATTCCTGAGTTCGGCACCGGCTTCGTGCAGGGCATGCTGATGGAGACCAAGCCTTCCACCATGGAGGAACTGATCCGTATTTCCGGCCTGTCCCACGGCACGGACGTGTGGCTGGGCAACGCGCAGGACATCATCAACTCCGGCACGGCCAAGCTGGCCCAGTGCTTCTGCACCCGGGACGACATCATGAACTTCCTGATCTCGCAGGGGATGCAGGAAAAGATGAGCTTCGACATCATGGAAAGCGTCCGCAAGGGCCGGGGCCTGAAGCCGGAGTGGGAGGAGGCCATGAGGGAGCACAACGTGCCCCAATGGGCCATCGATTCCTGCCACAAGATCAAGTACATGTTCCCCCGGGGCCACGCCGTGGCCTACGTCACCATGGGCCTGCGGGTGGCGTGGTACAAGGTGTACCGGCCCGCCGCCTACTACGCGGCCTATTTCTCCATCCGCGGCGACGGCTTCGACGCGGCCAAAATGCTGCTGAGCAACCAGACCCTTCGCTCCCGTTTGGAGGAGTTCGCCAACCGGGAAGAAAAAATGACCATCAAGGACAAGCAGGAGGAAAACGCCCTGCACATGGTGCTGGAGATGCAGGAGCGGGGCATCCGGATGCTGCCGGTGGATCTTTACCGGAGCCACGCCAACCGCTTCGTGCCCGAGGAAGGCGGCCTGCGCTGCCCCTTCACGGCCATCAACGGTCTGGGCGAAGCGGCCATTCAGGGCATTCTGGACACCCGGGACCCGGAGAGGCCCTACATCAGCATCGAAGACCTGCAGGCCCGCGCCCATGTGGGCACCAGCGTTATCGAAATGCTGCGCCTTCAGGGCGCGCTGGAAGGCCTGCCCGCCACCAGTCAGGTGGACCTGTTCTCGCTGCTGTAATCCTTTGAAAGAACATTCTTCTCAAAAAGCGCCCGTCTTTGGCCCTGAAATGGCCGGAAGACGGGCGCTTTGGTCATGCTGGAAAGAAAATTCAAAAAAATTCGAAAAACAGTTGCTTTTTTCGCCGGGCTTTGTTATAATAGTGGAGCTGTTTTGAGGAACACCTTGAAACATGTGGGCTCGTAGCTCAGCTGGATAGAGTGTTTGACTACGAATCAAAAGGTCGTGGGTTCGAATCCCGCCGGGCTCACCACAATGCCACCGTAATTTTGATAGAATTGCGGCGGCATTTTTCTATGCTCAGAAACCGCTTGAAATAAGGCTTTTCAACTATTTCGCCACACAAATTGATCCCACTGTGGAAAAAATCTCCAGCGTTTTTTCTGCTTTATTAAAACTTTTGTGCCACAGGGGCTATGGCAATCGTTAAACTTATGGGGAGTCGTTGATTTTATGGGTATTCGTTAAATTATCGCTTCCTAGTATGATTTTAGACCTTTCCGTTGAGACTTGCCTACTTTCTCAGCTCAACGTTTGCCTAATTCTCTTTCACATCGCTGTCCCGCATTGCGCTATACCTTGTTGCTTTTCTGCGCGTACCCAGTTCATCACCAACCACATTGCTTCGTCTTTTGCGTTCTGCCTGGACATCAGCAAAAATATCCTGCTGAATCATTGCCGGATGAGCATTTGGTAAGAAGATATCCTCCCGTAACGGCGATATTACCCTTACGATTTCCCTGCTGCTTTGCTATGCGGACGTTGCCTACATACCTTTCATTCGTTAGCATTCTTTCTATGGCTAATTTGCTCCAGGCGACTTTACCCTTAGTCGTTTTAATACCTTCAGCGGCCAGTTGCTTACGAAGCATATGAACGCTGGCTCCAGAAAGATATAGGTCGTATACCATTCTGACAATTTCTGCTTCCGGCTCGTAAATCTCCAGATTGCCGTTATCATTTTTGCGGTATCCGTAGCACGCCCTTGAATATAATTCTGAACGGCCACCCTCCAGACGTTTTTGAATACCCCAGCGCTGGTTTTTATGCCGGGAAAGATTATCCCCCTCTGCATAAGCGGATAAAATCGAAATGACGAATTCTGCTCCTGCTTCACAGCTATTGAGGTTCTCTTCATCAAATTGTACCGCAACATGAGCTTCATTCAACTTGCGCAGCGCCAGTATTGCTTCTTCGGTTTGCATAAAGAAAAGATAGACATCATGGTGATTTTCCATGCGCCTATCTTTTCTTCGTCTAGTCAATTTTTTTCCTTATTAGATAATTTTAGAAGCGGCCGTAACGGTTGTACACCTCAAAAGGATTCATTCCTTCTGCCATGGCCTGACGGCTCTTTTTTTCATTTTCGAACCAGGTTTCCGCCTGTTCCAACACGCGAATGGTTTCGTTCTTCGGTACAATGACTACGCCATCATTATCGCCGAAAATAAAATCGCCAGGATCTACACGGATCATTCCGTCGATGCCATTTACATAAATGGGGATCATATAATCCACGATCATAGAGCGTCCAAGGCCCTCTACGGGGTTGCGGAAACGGCAGAACGTGGGGAAATTCATATTGATAAGATAGTTGGAATCTCGCGTTGAACCATCAATCACGGCGCCAGCGCAGCCAGCAGCGCGCATGGCGGTGGCGGTAATTTCACCAAACTGCCCGCAATTCTTGTTTCCCTGCACATCTGAAAGCAGAATGCATCCGTCGCACATGCTCTTCATCAGACCTAATCGGATATTGTGCGTAAAAGGATCTGTATTGGGAGTGGTTTGACGGCGCACTGTAAACGCAGGGCCTGCCACTTTCATATCGGTCGTCAGGGGATAAACGCCGCTTTCCATAGAGCGACCCGGCATGCCGTAGGCTTCCATGGAATCATAAATCAGAGCCGTATACAACTTCAAAAAGCGCTCGCGTGTACTGGGAATATCGTAGGGAACAACGTCTGCCAAGGGTCTCAACTCATACTGATCATAAATTTTGTCTTCTGCCATGTTTGTTTTCCTCCCATTTTTCATTAGATGTGTTTTCCGCCGTCTACATATAGATTGATGCCCGTTATATACCGGCCTTCCTCCGAGCAAAGCATGACTACCGGAGCAACACAATCTTCGGGTTTTCCAATAAAGCCCATAGGAATATCCTGCCGGCATTTCTCGTGATAGGCTTCGTCTGAAAGTGCTTCCACGTTTCGATCAGTGTAAATGGTACCGGGTGCCACATTGTTTACGGTAATGCCATCTTCTGCCAGTTGTAGGCTCAAATTTTCTACCATGGAAACCTGAGCTACTTTCGCCGCTGCATAAACGATCATCTGCGGATGGGGTTTTGCTTGCTGTACGCTGCCAATGATTACAATCCGTCCCCATTTGTTCTCCCGCATAAAGGGAACGCACTGCTGAATCAATTGCAGTGAAGAAAAACAATCCACCTGCATTTGATAATCAAAATCCTCCTTTCCCACTTGATCCCATTTTCCACGAATCTGATAGGAAGCGTTCAGTATCAAAATATCGGGCATACCCAGACCCTGCCGCATCTGCCGTGCCAGCTCGGCGGCCGTTTTTTCATTAGATAAGTCGCCTGAAATATGCATTGCCCGAGTACCCCTGGCTTGAAGTTCCTTCAGTGTTTCCCGCGCTGCGGCGTCTTCCTTGCGGCTGTGAACGTAGAGATCGGCTCCGCATTCTGCTAATGCCAGCGCCAGAGCGCGTCCGATTCCCCGGTTGGAGCCCGTAATCAGCGCTCGATGACCATGAAGCTGGAACATGCCGTTTTCTCCTTTCCCCTTTACGCTTTTTTATGATGTTCTTCCATCTCCAGTAGTCCCTTAAGATAGCCAACGGCATACAAGCGGCCTAGCGATTCATAGCCAGGACGATTATTTTCTTCACCGGCCATCGTCGGGACGTGATCTACCCGAATATAGGAATCCACGCCGACCCGGCGATAAGCGTCAATGCAGGCTGCCATATCCGTCATGCCATTATCATGGAAGGTTTCATGGAAGTAGTTTTTGTCTCCCTGTACGTCACGGAAATGAACCAGATTGATTTTTCCGGCCCGACCAAACCGCTCAATGCAGTGCACTACATCTTCGCCCATGATGGCAAAGGTTCCCTGGCACATACAGATGCCACCCATGGCACTAGGCACAATATTGATCGCCCGTTCCATAGCATCGGCACTAGTCAGGATTCTTCCCACATGCTGAATTGCCGGTTGCGGTGGATCGTCAGGATGAAGGGCAAGATGGACACCAGCTTCCTCTGCGGCCGGCACAATAGCTTTCTGCAGGTACTCCATATTTTTCCAAAGTTCTTCCTGCGTTACCACTCCTGCCTCCGTCACAACGGACTGATCCCAATCTTCATGACAGTAGCCCGTCACCAGCGCACCGCCGCGTTCCGGAATTTGATAGCGAGTGCGAACCCAGTTAAAATGTGCCGTAAAGTTATAGCAAAGGGTTTCGATCCCCAGTTTTCCCATATTGCGGATCAGGGTGATCATTCGTTCGATCTCTTCATCCCGGCCCGGCAGGTTTCGTTTAATCTTTTGATTTGGGCAGGCTGGCTCGATCACAGCCAGCCGAAAACCGTTTTCTTCATATAAATCTCGCATGGCCTTCAACTTTTCATAGCTTTCGGCCACTTCTTCCATATGGCCGTCCGGCATACGACCAACCGCATTGCGAATGCCCATTTGTGCGGCATAACGCCATTGAATATCCGGCGTGGAATACAGGTAATCCGCCAGTTTCAGCATGTTTTTTCCTCCTTATTTTTCTGCCTGAAAGCGCCAGATCTTTCGGCCAGGCACACGGACTTTTACACGGAATACCGCGCCTGCCAACGGCTCCTGTCGCAGCATGGTATTGTGGGCAGCTGTAGTGATAACCAGTTCATCCAGAGCTTTGCCTGCAAAGGCAACGCAGGAAACGTTGGAAGCGGGCACATGAATCTCATCCAGTGTTTTGCCTGTGTCAGGATCAATCCGCAGAGCATGTCCTCCGCCCCACAGTGCCACCCAGAGTTTGCCTTCCGCATCCATAGTCATACCGTCCGGGTTTCCCTCTTCCTTTAGAAAACAGCGAACAATGCTACGATCGGAAATTGTTCCCAATTTCGGGTCAAAGCGGAAACGGAAAACGCACATGGTGGGTGTGTCAATAAAATAGAACCAATTGCGTTCTGTGTCCCAATCCAATCCATTGGCATTGCCAATGTTTGTCAGAAGCGTTCGCATGCTGCCATTTGGCTCGATAACATAAAATTCGCCCTGGCCCTGATAATGAATTGTTCCGCCATAAATTCTGCCGTCCGGCCCCACCTTTACATCGTTGAATCTGGGGCCCGCCAGCTTTAATGGCGCAAACAACGGAGTAGCACTGCCCTCTTCGGAAATGCGGTAAATTCCATCCTCCATGCAGGCCAGCAAACCGCCGTCCTTTTCCAATAAAAGGGCGCCTGTTTGCTGCTTCATAACCCGATCATTGATACTACCTGTTTCCCAATCAATGGACCGGATCCGCTTTCCGTGAATATCCACCATAAAAAGCGTCTGTGTTTCCTCACGCCACAGGGGACTTTCGCCCACAATGCATAATGCATCCGTTATACAATCCACAGAATAATGCATAGGAACAGCCTCCATT